>CAZKSK010000601.1:0-1512 GCA_964555225.1 uncultured Bacteroides sp. | reverse complement strand
ATGGGCATGGGAGATATTTCAAAATTCAATAATGGACTCACAAGAACTCCTAATCTTGATAAATTAGTTGAAGAAAGTATCTATTTTAATAATGCTTATTCGGGGGCACCGGTCTGTGCTCCTGCAAGAGCATCTCTTTTAACCGGCCAGTATCCTCATCGAACAGGTTGCCTAACTCTCAATATGGAAAGATTTCCCGAGCTTTCCAGATTAAAACCAGAGATAAATACTATAGCTGACTATTTCCGTGATAAGAGGTATGCTACCGGACTCATAGGGAAATGGCATTGTGGCATGGGGGAAGATTTTCATCCGTTAAAAAGAGGATTTGATGAGTTTGAGGGATTTATCAATCCATCTCTAGTAAAAAGTTATTTTGAGTATACTTTAGATATTGAAGGCAAAACACAGCTGTTCAATAATAAATATCTAACAACCGACTTAACCGACAGAGCTATAAGTTTTATCAAACGTCATCGGGATGAACCCTTCTTTTTACATCTTGCCCATTATGCTCCACATCGGCCACTCAGTGCTCCCGATTCACTTATAAACTATTATAAGGAAAAAGGATTCAATAAAAACACCGCCACTATTTATGCCATGATTGAAATTATGGACAAAGGGATTGGTTTAGTGATAAAAGAACTTGAAAAGTTGAATTTGAGAAAGAATACAATTATTATTTTTTCCAGTGATAACGGCCCTGATCCTCTTACAGGAAATCGTTTTAACCAAAACTTTAGGGGAGGAAAATATACAATCTATGAAGGAGGAATTCATGTACCCTTTATTTTTTGCTGGCCAGAAAAAATAAAGCCGGGATTTAATAATGAATTGATACATTTTACTGATGTATTACCAACGCTGGCTGATATTTGTGGTTTAACAGTCCCTGATGATGCAAGGTTAGACGGTGGAAGCTTTTATGGAATTTTATCTAATCAGGAATATAAACTTCCATCTATTCGAGTATGGCAATGGAATAGAGGTGTTCCCTATTATGCTCAGAATGTAGCAATTCGGATGGGAGATTGGAAATTGGTAAGACCTCCAGTTAGTACAGATATTCCAGAAGAAGAATCCTCTCAAAAATTCGAATTATACAATATTTCCAATGATCCAAACGAGGAGAATAATTTGATTGATCAAAACTTTCAAGAATATTCAACACTAAAAGTTCTATTGGAACAAAAGTGCAGAGAACTTGAATTTGACAGATTAAGTAAATAAATCGAAATGAAAAAATTTAGTAAGTGTTAATAAAATTTAGAATAAAAATGAAATCAATCAATTATAGATATACTGCATTATTGATAATATTCTCTTGCTCAGTTTCGTTAACCTATGCACAAATCTTACAAAGTACTGAGCCGTTAGAAAAATTGCATATAGTACAATATAATAATCCCGATTTGATCACTGACCTTGCTGTTGGTCTGTGGGCAACTCCTTTACCTGTGGATTATGATGATGATGGAGACACAGACCTAGTTGTTTCCTGCACAGATG
>CAZKSK010000600.1:0-1514 GCA_964555225.1 uncultured Bacteroides sp. | reverse complement strand
GGTACGCTTAACCTTAGGAAATACCGAAGGTATTTGCCAAAAAAGACAAAACCTTTCTTAACAGATGGTCTTCCTGTTCAAAAAAGTCCGCTTATGCCTGCTTTTTTCTTTAAGGCTTTAAGCTGATTTTACCGAAGAAGCGCAAAGCGAAAACACTGTGCCTTGGATGTACGGTTAGGATAAGAACAAATCAATAATAATAAATAGTTAAATAATCAAAGAAATAATGCAGATATAAAATATAGGTTATAAATATCATTAGGAGGGCGGTACATTGAAAAAGTCATTTAAGAAAACCGATGGCAGTCAAAGTGCAACAAAAACAAAGAGCTTGACAAATAAAATACTGATCAAGACAATGGTTGCGCTGTTTTTTGTTATGTTGGTGGTAATTGTTACGCTGAGCGTGGTTTTACAAAATGCTTTTACACAAAAGCAGGAAAATGAGATTAGAGAAATTGCAGCGTATAACAGCGAAATGGTCGTGAGCTATTTGGAGAAGATGGATAACTTTTCGAAATCTTTGGCGAATAACGTGGCCAATTACAGAAGTTTCGACTATGATACGGCGGATAAACTGCTTCGCGAATCATTAGAGAGCGTTTTGGTGGATGAAAACATCTTTTCGGCCTATTACGCCTTTGAACCAAATATGTATTTCCCCGATACGCCCAACGGCTTATCCTACTATGTATACAGAGACGGCAGCGATATGGCCATTGATGTGTTAAACGATTATGATATCTATAACACCGGAGAATACTATGCTGTTTCAAAGGAAAAAATGGCCGCGCATATTACGGAACCATACAACTATGAACTGACCAATGGCGAAGTTGTTTGGCTTGTTACCCTGAGCAATCCTGTGTTCAATGAAGACGGAGAGTTTATGGGGGTTGCGAACTGCGATATTTTAGCCGATGTCTTTTTGGAATTAAAGTATGATATGGCTGGTTATGAAACGGCGGAGGGATGTCTTTTCACCCAAGAAGGTACCTACCTTGTGGATACAGCCAACAAAGACAATGAGGGAGTACCATTTGAGGTAACCAATAAAGGTGATGCGGAAAGACTCGACGCCATCAAAAATACAGCGGAAACCCAAATCGAGGGCGTTGACCCGCAAACCTTGAACAAGGCAATCATCTACAATATGCCCGTGAAGGTAGAGGGGATTGATAAAACCTGGTCGTATCAGTTTTCCTTGGATGAATCCGAAGCTTATCAGTCCGTCAGAAAGATCATCATCCTGGTAGTTTCCATTACCTTAGCCGGGATCCTCCTCCTTGCGTTCATTATTTTTAGAAATCTTAGAAAATCTTTGGCGCCAGTGGGTCATATCGTTAAAGACATTAAACAGATCGCAACAGGAAATCTTCAAATTGAAAAGGCTAGTTCCTACTCCAACGACGAATTGGGGAAACTGACCAAAATTAACGAAGATACTGCAGATGTTCTAAATAGTTATATCGGCGAAATTTCAGAAGTACTAACCAAAATCTCCAATGGGAATC
>CAZKSK010000599.1:0-1514 GCA_964555225.1 uncultured Bacteroides sp. | reverse complement strand
AGAGGATGAAATTGTTGAACTTTTGGGGTGTAAAAGAGAAGAAATTATTAGAGCATCTGGTAAAACCGGTATGGGTGTTGAGGAAATATTGAATGCTGTGGTTGAGCGAGTACCTCATCCAAAAGGTGATGACGAAGCTCCTTTGGAAGCACTGATATTTGATTCGGTATTTAATCCTTTTCGTGGTATTATAGCCTATTTTAAGGTTGAGAATGGAGTGATAAGAAATGGAGATCATGTGAAATTCTATAATACAGGAAAGGAATATGAAGCTGAAGAAATTGGAGTTCTGAAAATGAATTTAGTTCCTCGTAATGAGCTCGGAACTGGTGATGTGGGTTATATTATTTCTGGTATTAAAACTAGTCGTGAAGTTAGAGTTGGAGATACCATAACCCATGTAGATAGACCGTGTATTGCTGCAATAGATGGTTTTGAGGAGGTAAAACCAATGGTTTTTGCTGGATTATATCCAATTGAAGCTGAAGATTTTGAAAATCTACGCTCCTCATTGGAAAAGTTACAGTTAAATGACGCCTCTCTTACTTTCCAACCTGAATCATCTCTTGCTCTGGGATTTGGATTCAGATGTGGCTTTTTAGGCCTGCTCCATATGGAAATTGTTCAAGAACGTTTGGATAGAGAGTTTAATATGAATGTGATTACTACAGTACCTAATGTTTCATATATGGTGTATGATAAACAAGGGAATTGTACGGAAGTTCACAATCCAGGTGGTATGCCTGATCAAACTCTTATTGATCATATTGAGGAACCTTATATTAAGGCGTGTGTTATTACAAAGTCGGACTATATTGGACCGATAATGACTTTATGTTTAGGGAAAAGAGGTGAACTTACCAAGCAAGAATTTATATCAGGGAATCGTGTGGAATTGTATTATGATATGCCTTTGGGTGAAATCGTAATAGATTTTTATGATAAATTAAAAAGTATATCGAAAGGTTATGCTTCTTTTGATTATCATGCAGATGTTTTTCGTCCTTCTAAATTGGCAAAATTGGATATTTTGCTTAATGGTGAACCTGTTGATGCGTTATCAACTCTTACTCATGTAGATAATGCATATGAACTTGGCCGTAAGATGTGTGAAAAGTTGAAAGATTTGATACCACGTCAGCAATTTGAAATAGCGATTCAAGCGGCGATAGGAGCAAAGATCATAGCACGAGAAACGATCAAACCTGTAAGAAAGGATGTTACTGCCAAGTGTTATGGAGGTGATATAAGCCGTAAACGTAAATTACTTGAGAAACAGAAGAAAGGCAAAAAAAGAATGAAACAGATCGGTAATGTGGAAGTACCTCAAAAGGCATTTTTGGCCGTACTGAAATTAGATTGATTTTTTAATTAAATTATTTATACTTATTTATACTTATTTATAACAAGAATATGGATTCATTTGATATTGCAAAAGCAATGGCGGATTTCTATTATCCAATGCAACGGATGGAACTCGACTTGTTAGCTGAAATAATAGTTCCTTTTAAGAT
>CAZKSK010000598.1:0-1516 GCA_964555225.1 uncultured Bacteroides sp. | reverse complement strand
AGGCGGGCTTTTGACCGCAGAACTCCTCGCGAAAAAAGGATATTTCGATTAATAAACCGTAAAACGAAACCCTGCGGAATCCTTGAACAGCCCCCAATAAAACGGACAAAAAGGAAAAAAGACCTCCTATTGTAGAATAACTACAGTGGGAGGTTTTTAAATGGCAAGAAAATACGTAAAAATGGAACATATGACAGAGGAGGCACTCAAATTACAAGAACAAGGAAAAACAAAAAGAGAAATAGGCGAAATGTATGGTTTGACAAAAGAACAAATAAAAAATCTTTTGTATAGACATCGAAGTAAAGCAAACAAAGTAGTGAGAATAAACAATTTGATACCGAAACGTAAAGGACGTCCGCGCAAAAAGCCGATAACTACACAAAAAGAAATGGAACTGGAAGTAAGCAGACTTAAGATGGAGAACGAGCTGCTGCGGGATTTTCTTCAAAGTATTGGAAGGAGGTGAGACCGAAGATGAAATACTTAGTTATACAAAAATATCAAACCAAATATCCGGTTAAAAAGATGTGCGAGTTCTTTAATGTATCAAGGAGCGGCTATTATGATTTTCTTAGGTTTACAGAAACAGAAGATAAAGATAAACAGCTTGCGGATATGATTTCAGAGTGTCAAAGCCGCTGTGCAAAGACCTATGGTTACCGCAGGGTGCAAATATGGCTGGAGCGTGAAAAAAACATCAAAGTCAATCACAAAACTGTATTAAGGGTAATGAATAAGTATAATTTGCTGTCTGAAATCCGCAGAAAACGTATATATATTTCTTCCAATTCAAGTTTGCACAGATATGGTAATCTTCTTAACCGTGATTTCAGAGCAGAGAGACCAAATCAAAAATGGGTTACAGACATATCATATATTCATTCAAACGAAGGAGTTCTGTATCTATCAATGATTAGGGACTTATTTGACAATAGTATTATATCTTACAAAACCGGCACGTCACAGTCTACTGGTTTAGTTCTTCGAACTATCAAAAGTGCTATGCAAAAAGAGAAGGCCACCAGGGAGGTGCAGCTCCACAGTGACCAAGGGTTTCAATATACTTCACATCAATATTTTAACCTGACTAAAGAATATGGCATTACACCGTCTATGTCAAGACGCGGTAATTGCTTAGATAATTCTATGGCTGAAAATTTTTTTGGCATCTTGAAATCTGAGTGTATTTACCGATTTAAACCTAAAACCTTATCTGAGGCACGAAAAATGATTGATGATTATATTTATTTCTATAACAATGAAAGAATTCAGTTGAAAACAAAACAGACACCTCTTGAGAAAAGGCATCTGTTTATGGTATCTTTGTTTTAATTATTCGTTTCTGCGATAGGCTCTTTTTTGCCTGTCCGTTAAACAGGGTTCAGTTCAGAAAACCGGGAGCTTTTGATTTCTTTATTTTATGGAATACCTTTTATCCAAACAGGCCACCGAGTACGCCTAGCAAATCTTGCCCGCCGTCATCCTCGTCTTCGCCATCATCCAAAAAAGACGA
>CAZKSK010000597.1:0-1521 GCA_964555225.1 uncultured Bacteroides sp. | reverse complement strand
TATCAGCATATTCTGAATTGTAGCAGATGATTTCAAATGAATTTAATTCTGAAAAATCAAATTCTTCTTTTATTAAGAATTCCTGCTGTGAATAATGCTTGTAATTTTCAAAATCACCTACGTTAGAATATAAGTGTTGTGTATTCAACGAATTTGGCTCGTCAGTAACTTTCTTAACCTGTGACCAATTTGTTTGCATATTTCCAGTGCTATAAAAGCATTTATCTGACATTCTAATTAAAACTTCCTTTAAGTCAAATTTAAAGAAAATGGGTATTGGACATTTTGGTAAACCAAGATTTCTTGCTTGAGAATAATAAGACTTGTTATAACTTGTAGTTAATAATGAATCCCATCCTAAACATTCATTATAAAATTGCGTTGGAGTTTGAGGTCTGAAATAGAAGCGAGCATAATCGTGTGCAGTACTTCGTCTATCAACAAGGTTTCCTGCTGCATTTGCAAACTTACCATCTGCTTTATTTCTACTCAATATTTTTCGCTCTTTTATAATGTCAATAGCATTAAACAAGTGTGTAAAATGATAAATAAATGGCATTCTGTCAAACTGCTCTAAAAAATCAACACAATTAAATTCTGCTTTATACTTTTTTAAAGTAAAATTTAATCTGTCAATTATTTGTGGATTATTTTTCAATAGTTGCCAATCCCATTTATTCCTATATTTTTCAATTAGTTCTTCCGTAAAATGAACTTTCATTGACTGAGAAACATTTGACCAATTTAAAACATCTGCAAATGGTTCAAGAAAATCGTTTGAGATGACAAAATCCTTTCTGTTATTAATAATGTTCCAGTTTAGTTTATCTTTGAATTGTTTAAGATTTTCGAAAGAGACAAAGAACTTTTCTGATTGAGAAATATAATTCCAATCAAGATATTCTTGGTACTTGTTTAAAAATGTTATATCTGAAATATCAATAACACTATTTTTAGTTAGACTTTTCCAATCCAAATCCTCTTTGTAATCCCAAAGTATTTCAAGAGATAAACATGGATTGCCAGATATAGCTTCCCAATCTATTTTTTTGCCGTTTAATAGAGACAAAGTCTTAGTATTAGGAATAAATGTTTCATTTCTAGACACTAAAGTCCAGTCAAATGGCTTGTGATGTAATCTTGAAATAAACTCTTCCGAGAAAGTTAAATCTGTCCTTTTTGATATTGCATTCCAATCCCAATCATGATTTTCTAGCGTAATAAAAATTGAGTTATCGAATTTTATATCGCTTCGAACTGACAAAACTTGCCAATCCCAATTTTTATCTTTGTGTTCTTTGATGAAATTTAATGAGAGTCTGACTGATTGGTTAGCAGATAATAAAACCCAGTCCCATTCATTATCAATAGTTTTAAAAAGTAATTCTTCAGTAATATCAGAATCCGTTCTCTTTGAAAAAACTTGAAAATTAAGGAATTTTAAAAATCTGTGAAACCGTGCTTCAAATTCCTTTTCTTTCCTGAAGCACTTGCTAAATTCTGATAAATAGTCCCAATCCC
>CAZKSK010000596.1:0-1525 GCA_964555225.1 uncultured Bacteroides sp. | reverse complement strand
CAACTGTGCGTTTTGTTATATCAAGCACAGCGGCAATTTCATTATTTGTCATACCTGAGATTGTGTGAAGTATTATCTCCATTTCTCTTGCTGTAAGTTTAAAATAATTCCTGAAATGGCTCACCCCCCTGTTTTCCCTTGATACTACAAGCAGTGACGTTATATCGCCGAACCTGTCACGAACAGCTGATATTGTTGAGTCAGTAACAACCGGTTCGGGCCCTGTATTATATATTATCCTGCATTTTTCAGATCCCCCCTTAAGAAGTATAAACTGGAATATTGAATCAAGTATATGGCCTTCCTCAACAATGTCTGTGATAACCCTTCCATACAATGCGGCAGATCCGGACGCGAGTTTTACAGAGGCGCTTCTATTCATATCCAGTATTCTCCTGTCCCTCCCTGCTATTATAACCATATCATTAATAAATGAAAGAGCATCCTGTGCAATATCCTTTATCCCGAAAACCATAAACCTGTACCTGGTTATAGCAAAAAAGACACCGAAAAGATAGACTGCAAAAAAATACGGGGTGAGAAGGGGAACTCTGAATGCATCAACGAGAGGCATAATCATTAAAAAGCAGAAACCGGTACTGCATGCCAGGAGTATTGAAATCATCATAACTCCTGCCTGCTTCTTCTCCTTATTCGAAAGGGCATTTTTACTGTAACAATAAAGAGTATGCAGCATCAGGAAAACTATCGTTGCAAGAAGCGGGGAATAAAGGATAAACCAGAAATTCAGGTTAATCAGTTCGTATACCCACAAATCCCGGTTTCTTGTTAAATGCAGAAATTCCCCGCTCTTAAAAATAAAAAGTGTAAAAACAACCGATGCTAACAATGCAAGAATCACTTTTATTAATATATTCAGCCTGCGCCCGGTGAATACAAGGTTGAAATATAGAGATTCCAGTAAAAAAAGTATCAGTAGTATATTATATATTCCCTGTATAAATTCAGCCGTTTTTTCCTCATGCGCAAGCTGAATGAAAACCATAAAAAGAATTACTCCATTCAGGAGTATAGAGTTAATAAAAAAAAGCCTGTTGATCCTTGAGAACCGATCCCTTAAAAGCACATGGAAGCCCAGGATAAAACACCCTGTGGCAATAATTATCAGTGTGGATATGTATAATATTAAAGTCATTCTGCTTATAATTGTCGCCATAATCCTCTAAAAAAATAAATTTGCACCTGTGCCAATGGGACATCCCTGGCAGAGAGAATTTAAAAAAGCTCCAGTTGACGATACTATTTAAAAATTTATAAAATCTAATTTTTCCAGAAATGAGGACTTTCAGAGATCATTTAAACAGCAGGCGAAGAGGCATGATTTTTTAAAAAAGTTTAATAAGGGACAAGAACTGAAAAAAAATGAAGGAGAGTTATTGATCATCTTCCGGATCAAAAAAATAATCAATGAATTCCGGCAGAAAACGGTAACGATATACAGTGACAAATTTATAGATATAAAATGGTGATTCCGGCTTGCCGTTTACCCTGTATTCAAAAAGCC
>CAZKSK010000595.1:0-1529 GCA_964555225.1 uncultured Bacteroides sp. | reverse complement strand
TATTGCAATCCTGTAGTGTAACTGAGTCTGTCAGAATTAATAACCCCTGTTAATGGTAATCTAAAATGCTTCAGTATTTCGGAGAAATTTATCTGCTTCGTTATCCAGTTGGCTTTTTGATATTACCGGCACCAGGTATCCAGAGAAACGATTTTGTTGACTATCGCGAAATTTATTGTAAATGGACAAACCTGTAGGATTATCCTCTATGTACGCTGATAGTTCCCCGAAGATTTCATTATAAAAATGGTCCTGAATGACGTCTCTAAATAAGCGCAGTTTTCCCATAGGCAAGTCTTTTGTACTCTGATTTAATTCCGAATATTACACCATACCTTTTTATTACCTCTAATCTAGTTATTCTTTATTGCGGATTATTTTTCTTCGGTGAATACCATAATATCAGATGTTATAATTGGTTAAAAAGCTGTAAGAAATCATAATCCGGTGTCAATGAATGGATAGATTTTGCAGTTTTTACTGATACAACATCACGCCCTGTTAATATCCTTGATAAAGTCTTCTCGTGGATACCAAGTAAAGAAGCTAGTTCTTTTTGAGTTGATACTTCTGGATAGCTTAAAAAAACCGTCTGTAAATACCCTTGGCTTTCTTCTACGTTAAATTTATACTTTAAAGCCGGCATTATAAATCCTCCTATACATATTTCTCAATTTCAGTCAAGACGGACTTGACACTAAAACTGCGAAAACTCGTTTCATTGCATGAGTATAATGCCCATATTATATATGAAACTGTTATATCGTAGATTTTTGATAAGTCCACACTTAGTTCATTTCTTTTCATGTAAAGGCATATTTCTGTGACTATTTCACTAACAGTGGCATTGCAGTCTATAATAGAAACACCATTATTATATTCACCTTTTATGAATGTCACATATATATCTGCTTTGGGCGAGAACTTAGCCCAGTGTTTGTTGAATGGGCTTCCATAAGTATCGTATATTTCAACATCAACTAATGAAAAGCCAAGTTCCTTGCATCTTGATATCACATTTTCCCAGATATTAAAATCCTTGTTCTGAAAACAAAGCGTGAAATACTTATTTGGCTTTAGTTGTTCATATATCCTTGTCAATGCAACATTTAGCATTTCATTAAATGTCTTATTGTTCTTCTTCTGCACTGGGTTAATAATTATCTCTTCTGATGTGTCATATTCTCTTTTAATCCAAGCGTTCCACACAAAAGAGAGCTCTGAATATTGAATGGCATCTCCATATGGTGGATCAGTAAAAACATAATCAACTGTATTTACTTCTCCATTATCTAGTGCAGATTTTAATAGTACATTTGCATTTCCTGTTTTATTAATTCTTCCAGCTCTCTCTTTTAGAATTCTTTTACTAATTATTGTTTGATTTACTCTGTCGGCAAACCTAAACCATACATTCTCTTCAATATAATCATCAGGCACCCAATAATTATTAACTCCTAAAGGTCTAACGTTTTCTCCCTTAAGCTTGCTGGCATGCAGAACAGTGTTTGTGAACGCTAGCATTATAA
>CAZKSK010000594.1:0-1531 GCA_964555225.1 uncultured Bacteroides sp. | reverse complement strand
TAAATGAATTAAATTGTATCCTGGTTGGAACTTGTTAGCATAAATATACTTCATCCAGAAGGATAGACTACAAAAAAGGACAGAAGCGATGGTATGACTCATCACTTTTGTCCTTTTTATTGACTCTTATTTTTTTTATGGCGGAAAGTCCTAACTAATATAGATTAAATGAATTCAGACTATATGAGAAAACGTTTATTCCTCAGACTTAACAAGGGTATATAAGTAGGCTGTTTTTGTACAGTCTTGAATTGCAAGTGTATCACCCTTTATATATACCGGATAGGCTGGATTTGTTTCATAGAAAGCATCCATTAGGAATGCTTCGTAGCCTGCTCCTGTGTCGGATTTACGCCAGTTCAGCTTACCTGGTTCACTTTTTCCATCTTCAATCCAGATGTAATTGTCGCCGTCAAATTCAATGTATGTGTTTTCGAATTCACATAATTGGCTGTTGTTTTTACCACTAATCAGTTCCCACTTACCCTTTACTAAGTCTTTTATCTCAGGAAGAGATTTGTCTAGAAGACTCGTGTTAACAAGCTGCTTTACCTTATCTGAGTTTGTTTTATCTTCAGGTTTCATCTGGCAACTTACACAGGAAAAGGATAAACAGATTAATAAAGAATTTACCGCAACTTTCAGGATAGTCATACTTATTAATATTATGTTATAATTACTTCCCAAATTTATATATTTATTATTTTTTAATCAATATCCTGTGCGTATTCTTTAGGCTTATTACACAATTATGTTCCAATGCTTCTATCTTGTATATTGAATCATTACTTTTGTATCTTATTAATGAATGAACATACATGGAGCAGACATTGATTGAGATTAAGGGAGCTGTTCCCCGAATCGAATACCTCAGGTATACAGAACCGGTTTCCTGGCAGATAAATGAAGGTCATCATTGGGCTATTGTCGGGCCAAATGGAAGCGGAAAGACAGTTTTGACAGATATGCTTATCGGAAAATATGCTTTGAAGTTGGGTGAGGTGAGCTGTATTAACAGAAATGGAGCTAATTTAGCTGTCTCCGCTGTTGTTAAAAGTGTTGCCTTTAGAGATATCTATAGCTTGATTGATGCCGATACCAGTTTTTATCAGCAACGATGGAACAAAGGGATTGAACAGGATGTGCCGATAGTGAAAGAGCTTGTTGGCAAGGCAGATCCGAAGTGGCTTGACGAGTTGGTGGACTGGTTCGGGATAGAAGATCTATTGGAAAAAGAAGTAAATCTTCTTTCCAGTGGAGAGTTGAGGAAGTTTTTGATTGTTAAATCTCTGCTTACTAATCCTCGGGTGTTGATTCTTGATAATCCATTCATCGGATTAGATGTATCATCACGCAGTGTCTTAAACAAATTGTTGATTCGTTTGTCGGAATTAGACAATTTGCAAATCGTATTGGTTTTGTCTGATCCGGCCGATATCCCTGATTTCATTACGGATGTACTGCCAGTTAAAGATAAAAAGCTTTATCCCGCTTTATCGGCAACCGAATTTCTTAGCTCTATTGACTTGCA
>CAZKSK010000593.1:0-1532 GCA_964555225.1 uncultured Bacteroides sp. | reverse complement strand
TCAACAATAAAATGATGATTGCACTTCCAATCTGCACAAGAGTATTATTGATGGCCTTTTCAAAAGTCAACCATTTCATTCCATACCCAAAGATACAAATCGCACAACATACGGAACTCGCTATTAGCAAAGAAATCTGACTACCACCGTTCAAAGCATCGCTTCCAAATACACGAATCGTGATAAATAATAAGATAATCAACACACACACCGGAATCAGTGATATCCAAACTTTTGCTACCCATTTAGCCATTTTCCTATTTTTTTGTTTTAAATAAATCTATATTTTTTATTTTTTGCAAACTTAATCACTTTTTATCTTTACAAAAAGAATTTACTCGTTTTATCTGTTTATTTAACTAATATTTTAAACTCCGCATCCAATAAAAAAGAACCTTTTATTTATATCTGTATTATCATTCCGGCTGTCCATCTTTCCCTATACGATAATCGATATCAGCCTTATGTGCCTGAGAAAGTTGGAATTTGCGATGGATATAATACAATTTTCCATCCTTGAGCAGTTTGGCCCCGGTTTGATGAAAACGAAAAGGCACATCTATCTCTATACATTGCCTGCGAATTTCCAATATCCAACGATAATCACATACGCGAGCCTCAGCTCCCGATTCACCGCTCACCGAAACTTCTTCAATCGAATGATCAAGATACCTGCTCAAATCAATCTGTTCCAAGATAGGTGCTACAATAATGGCTTTATGCTTTATAGGTAATTGTTTAAATATAGGTAGCCGATAATCTGCCATCGCCTGGTTTTCAACAGTACAACCCACTATTACATTATCGTAACCGTCACCCCAATCTTCCGGAACACAATTTGCCAAGCGATCTATTCGTTTGGTAAAAAAGAAAAAGAACAAATCATTGCGTTCCCGCATCATAGCCCATGCTTCACCTCTCCATTGATCAGCCTCCTTAACTAAAAAATCCGATGTAAAGCAAGTATAAACAATCGTTCCGGATGGTATTTTATAATGCTTATCCCGTCTACGTCGAACCGGCAAATCAAAATCGGCATTCTTTGTTACCTCACTACTGCTTTTCTCCGAACCATACATCTCATCCTGTCTGTAAACATAACAATATTTACATCCCGGACTAATCTTTGTGCAACCATGCCATGGATTCCAATCCGTATATGTTTGATAGGCACTCATTACGATGACTTGTTACTTTATTATTCTAAATTAGGATCCGCAAAATATTCCGATGAAAACATAATAATACATGCAAGGATCACGCGTGAGCGTTCTCCACTTTTTCTTCTGGCATAGACTAACAGAGAAGTAAGCAGACAAGCAATTGCAGCCGCAAATGTCGTAGCTAAATATAAACTTTGCATAACGGGTTACAAAGTTAACGAGTAATTTGACACTTCAATCAAATTTACGACCGAAAATCATCATATTTTCGTAATGTATCCCTTCATAACAATCTATCCTGTCAAGTCGGATAAGAGGTATTGCTCGAATTGTTATAAATGCTCGTGGTAACTCTGCTGAAAAAAGTTC
>CAZKSK010000592.1:0-1533 GCA_964555225.1 uncultured Bacteroides sp. | reverse complement strand
AACCATTTCAGGTCGGGGATTTCAACCACTTCCACTAAATTAGTATCCGGATTTGTACCAACACACTTCATACCGGCAGCTTCAAACTCTCCTTTATATTCGTTGTTGAATTCGAAACGATGGCGATGACGCTCCTGGATATGTTCCTTTCCATAGGCCTGAAAAGCTTTGGAATCTTTTTTCAGCACACAGTCAAATGCTCCCAAGCGCATTGATCCACCCAGGTTTATAACTGTTTTCTGTTCCTCCATCATATCAATTACCTTATGAGGAGTATTGGGTTCCATCTCTGTAGAATTGGCATCCGAATAACCTAGTACATTACGGGCAAATTCGATAACCATACACTGCATACCTAAACAAATACCAAACAAAGGTTTGTTGTTTTCTCTTGCAAATTTAATGGCAGAGAACTTGCCTTCTATTCCACGCTGACCAAATCCGGGAGCAATCAGGATTCCGTCCATATCGGCCAGTTGCGATGCAGCATTTTCGTCTGTAATTTTTTCCGAATGAAACAGGTGAAGGTCTAGTTTACGATCATTATATATTGCAGCATGAAGCAACGATTCGTCGATCGACTTATAGGCATCCTGTAATTCGACGTATTTTCCCACAAGACCGATTTTAACGGTTTCGGTTGCCGCATTCTTTTTATTAAGAAACTCTTTCCATTGCTTCAGGTCGGGAGTTTCGCCCACTTCAAGCCCTACTTTTTTAAGCACAGTCACATCCATACCCTGTCTTTGAAGAACCAACGGAACCTCATAGATGGTTGGAACATCGACCGACTGTACCACAGCCTCTTCAGCCACATTACAGAACAATGCAACTTTACGCAGAATATCTGTTTTCAGCGTATGTTCGGTTCGCAACACAAGGATATCCGGCTGAATACCCAATTCCTGCAATTGCTTTACCGAATGCTGTGTTGGTTTGGTCTTAAATTCTTTGGCAGCTGCGATATAGGGTACATAGGTAAGGTGTACATTCAAACAGTTTTTACCAAGCTCCCATTTAAGCTGACGTACGCTTTCAATAAATGGTAAAGATTCGATATCACCAACTGTACCACCAATTTCCGTAATTACAAAATCATATTTATATTTTGTACCCAACAATTTTACGTTACGTTTGATCTCATCCGTAATATGAGGTACCACCTGAACTGTTTTGCCCAGATAATCTCCTTTACGCTCTTTGCTGATTACATTCTGATAAATACGTCCGGAAGTTATATTATTCGCCCGGGTTGTCTGAACATTCAAGAAACGCTCGTAATGACCTAAATCAAGGTCGGCTTCATGTCCGTCTACTGTTACATAACACTCTCCATGTTCATATGGATTTAATGTACCAGGATCAACGTTGATGTAAGGATCAAATTTTTGAATAGTAACCTTATAACCTCTTGCCTGAAGCAACTTACCCAATGATGCGGAAATAATACCCTTACCCAAAGAAGAGACTACCCCACCCGTAACGAAGATGTACTTTGTATCTGCCACGATAGTAATATTTTAATTTTTCAGT
>CAZKSK010000591.1:0-1534 GCA_964555225.1 uncultured Bacteroides sp. | reverse complement strand
TTAAGAAATGGAATATTTGAATTAAGAGTAAAACATTTAAGGGGAGTTCTAAAAATTCATAATTTGTCATATATTTTTAACGAATAAAACATCTCATTGTGATTTTCCAAAATTTTTGAAAAATTTTATCGTAATTCAATCGATATGTGTTTAAATATTTATGTCATTTTATTGTTATATTTACTTATTATGCTTGTTTTTATACTATTTATGCAATTCTTACTAATTGTTCATATCTAAATAAATTGTATGTGAAGTTTATCAATCCAATAATTCCTTTTGCTCGCTTTATCCCTATCGACCTTACAAAAAGTCCATTCATACTCTGTTCCATAAATCCAAACGCATGTTCTATTCTAGCCCTTGTTTTCGACTTCTTACGATTGTTTTCTTTTTGTTCCTCTGTTAGTGGGGTATTGCGATAGCCCTTCTCATTGACAAGATTATTCATTTGATATTTTGATATTGTTTCCTCTTGTTTCTGTCCTGTATATGCACTGTCTCCATATATATCCTGTCCTTTATCGCTCTCTTCAAGAACATCCTTTAACGGCTGTGAATCGTGAACTGATGCGTCTGTTACCTCATATTTCTTTATAAGTTTGCTCTTGTTGTCCATTTTTACATTATTCTTGTAACCAAAATATTTCTCACCATTCTTTTTTGTCCAACGTGCATCTATATCTTTATGGCTTTTCTTGTGTGGGTGGTCTTGCCATAATTCATCTCCTTTACCTTCTTTTATGGCTTTATTTTCCTCACGGGTATTGCGTTGCCTCGGTGCAACTGTAAAACTTGCATCTACTATTTGACCCTCATTTAATATTAATCCTTTGTCTTCTAAGTATTTCTCAAACTGCGCAAATAAATCTTCTACTATACCTAAATTCGTTAGATTCTCTCTAAATAGCCATACTGTCTTCTCGTCCGGGATTTTGTCGCCAGTTTTAAATCCTAAAAAGTTCTTAAAACTTGTTCTATCTAATATCTGATATTCTACTTGCTTATCGCTAAGACCATAATAACGCTGTAATACCATAATTTTAAATATTGTTACATAATCATAAGGTTTTGCTCCTGCATTACTCTTCTTATTTACATTTTGTAGCTTTGCCTCTAATGTAGGGCGAAACAACTCGAAATCTATCACCTTACTTATTGCTTCAAGAGGGTTACCTATATTTGATAGCTGTTCTGTTATAAAATGCTCGTCAAACATACTTTCTTTACCTTGTGATTTGTAATTTTGCTTATTCATTATAATTAAATTTTTTGGTTAAATTTTATTTACAAATATAAGCATAATTCTTTATATTTCAAAATGTTAATTTTTAGAACTCCCCTAAAACAAAGGAATCAGATAACGAACACACAAAGAATAAAAGACAATCAACAAAAGATAAACATGAAAAAGGACAAAAGAGAAAAGAACAAAAGACAACTGATAAAAAAAGGCAAGATAAAGATTGGGAACAAAATCCAAATAAAAGGCATTAATTATGAAAATGGCTGAATTATTAAAACAGTATAATTT
>CAZKSK010000590.1:0-1534 GCA_964555225.1 uncultured Bacteroides sp. | reverse complement strand
TAAATCTAATAAATAATGCAAAAATATTTGTAATTACTAAAGCATAAAACAACATTGGTATGACAATTGAAAGCACATTATTAAGCACTATGTTCCATTCATAAGGCATAGTAATCATTTTATTCACGTCAAAAGGATATCCAAATGCAGCTAGAAAAACAAATAAGCTCAACATTATAAACTGGATTGCATCCATTATTAAGACCCGTTTTGTACGATTATTATCAACCTTTGCTACCTTGAAAATCCATAAACCCATAAAAAAATTAACTAATTTCATCGCAAATAAGAATAGAACTGCATATAGTACATTTACATAAATAGCAATTAAAACAGTGCCCCAGATACTTGAAGTTGGTATACCGATACCCAGAGCAAATCCAATGACAACTAATAAGATTGCTCCAGTGAACTTAAGTATAAACAAAATGCTATTTTTAATCCAATTAATGGATTTGGTCCATAATGATTCTTTCTTAATCGCGACAGGTTCATATTCATTAAATATATCGTTATCAGGAATTTCGTTTCTGTTTTTATCAGGAATCGAAGACTGGATTTTATTGATGAAATCACGAAAACTAAACACTTTGAATGTGTGTAAATAAAATATTATTTTCCCTATGAATAGAAGCAAAAAATCTACAGATATCAACACTATCAACCCTATATTTAGCATATTACATCCCCATTCTAAAATTTAAATATAAAAAGTGTCTAACAATCTAAGACAGTTATAAGCAAATTGATATATTTAACGAATATCATCTATACATAACATTTTAGCATAATTAGGCACTTAATTATATGTTCTTTTATGATTTTGATGTTAACTAAGTTTAGTTTTCTTCATTCTCATATTGGTCTTCTAATCCACAAATATTGCAGATACAAAGGTATGCGGCATATTTCTTTGCTACTTTTTTAGAAGTTGCATAAGCGGTCTCTGCTATTGCATGGCTTCTAATACTACATGTACATTCCCATCTTGGATTACCTTCATTATCATATACTTGCTCATCAGGTAAATCATAATCCGGCATTGAGACATAACCCTTTTGTGCCAATTCTTGAAGAGTATTAATCGAGTTTTCTAGTGTTA
This sequence comes from uncultured Bacteroides sp., assembly GCA_964555225.1. Classification (GTDB taxonomy): domain Bacteria; phylum Bacteroidota; class Bacteroidia; order Bacteroidales; family Bacteroidaceae; genus Phocaeicola_A. The sequence continues at coordinate 432 of CAZKSK010000590.1, read as the reverse complement.
GTTCTTCAGGAAGTTCATCTTTAATCGTAAACAACTCATCATGTTCATCAAGATCGTTATACGCAATCTCAGCTACATTAGCTCTCGCTTCTGCTTTACTACATGCAATCGCATTGTAGCCAATAATATCTCTCGCTGTACTAAGTTTAAGAAATGCATTATAACTTCCATCAAATCTAAGTTGAAACTCATACTCTGGGATTTCACCATTTTCTTTTTGATTCCACTGTTGAACTAGGCCAACATAGTCGTCATCATCAGTAAATCCATGCGTCAAGAAGTGGTCCATATTTAACATAAAGTTAACCGAGTTTTCAAGTTCATCTGGATGCCAGTTCGAGTCTATTGCGATTGCTCCTAAGATTGCTTCAAATAGGTCCTCTTTAACTGAATCCTCATTTTCCTTATGTTGTTGGATATCCCCTTTTCCCA
>CAZKSK010000589.1:0-1536 GCA_964555225.1 uncultured Bacteroides sp. | reverse complement strand
ACAACTGTTCAAGATTCCGTATCGATGAAAGATAAAAAACCGGTTAAGAAGAGTCGGATAAGAAAATCAAAAGGTAATAATTTGATTGTTTTAAATCCTGGGACAGGTAGGCAAGATACGATTAAATCCGTTACGGATTATGGCTTCAACAAAAAAGGGAATCAATTGGCTGTAGTTATTAAGCCTGAAAAAGGAGATAGTACCGTTAAGTCTTCTGTATGTTTATATAGACTTCCACAAATGTCAGTACAGGTCATTTCTTCGGATAAGGCATTTTATTCTCAACCTATATTTAACGATAAAGGAGATGAATTAGCTTTTCTGGCATCTTCGGATACGACATCTACCGGGAACAAGCATTGTGCTCTTTTTTATTATAAAAAGGGTCAGGCTAATGAGATAATTCCTCAAAATTATACGAAAAATCTTCCGGAAGGTTGGTCTTTAAACGAAAATAGTGATCCGGCCTTTTCAAAAGACGGGAAACGTTTGTTTGTAGGAATTGCTCCATGGAGAGCTCCCAAAGATACAAGTATTGTTGATTTTGAGGCTGCACGGGTAGATGTCTGGTCTTATTTCGATTATCAAATCCAACCTCAGCAGAAAAAGAACGTGGAAAAGATGAAGAAAAAGACTTATCTTTCTGTTATTTCTCTTGACGAACCATCCGTTATTACGCCTTTGACTACTTCTATGTGGGATCAAATAACTCCGATGAATGAAGGAAATTCAATGTGGGCTTTGTCTCAGGATAATACTAAATACTTTATTCCGTCACAATGGGAATCAAAAAGTACAACAGACGTGAATTTGGTAAGTTTAAAAGACGGTTCGCGTAAAAATGTGGCGACGGCTCTTAATTCAAGAGTACAGGTTTCACCGAATGGCAAATATTTGCTTTGGTTTAATCTGGACGATTCACAATGGTATTGTTATAATGTAGAGAAAGGGACTCAGATCTGTTTGACCAAACGTTGCGGTGTGAATTTTTATGATGAAGATAATGATGTTCCGAATACACCGGAAGCTTATGATATGTTTCCTTTATGGACAGAGGGAGATGCTTCTGTACTGATTTTTGATCGTTATGATATTTGGAAGTTTCAGCCGGATGGTAAGTCTTTTGTAGATTTGACAGGCGGCAATGGCAGAAAACAGCGTTATCAATTTCGTCATTTGAGATTTGATGATAATAGATTTTCTAAAAATGCTTATCTTAAAAAAGAATATTATATTAAGAAAGGTGAACCTGTTTATGTATCGGTTTTCGATGAAGTAACAAAAAAGAATGGATTGGCAACTGTTATAGCCGATAAAGCTAATTCTTTGAATATTGCATGTGTAGATACTTTTTCTTTTCCTGATATTTATAAAGCTAAAGATACAGCCGTTCTGGCTTATCAGAAAGGCAATTTTTCCCATTCCGATAATCTTTATGTAACTGCTGATAATTGGAAATCAAATACACGCTTAACGGACACGAATCCGCAGATGAAAGAATATAATTGGGGAACAGTGAAACTGGTTAGTTGGAAG
>CAZKSK010000588.1:0-1536 GCA_964555225.1 uncultured Bacteroides sp. | reverse complement strand
GGATTTTCTTATACCATATCTTGGAGAACCTGTTTCTCAATGGCCTTATAAACAGATAAGTGAATGGGATGAAAAGCAACAAGACTTTTGTAAGGATCTTTATTTATCTTATATATTGGATCCAGAACGGAAAGATTATTTGAAACTTTTTCATAAATTCAGTAGGGTAAAAGATTCTGATAGATGGAATTTATTGTATTATGATTATCAAGATATTAATGAAAACCCAATGAGCTTTATTGATAATCAGTTGAGAATTTTGTTAAGAAATACACAAAAAGCAATTTTATTGTCGAATAATAAATCATTGGTTTCACCACGGACAATCAATAAAGATGGATCTTTACGTATGGTCACTTCGAGGGATTGGTGTTCAGGATTTTTTCCGGGATTATTATGGATGATGTATCAATATAACGGAAATGAGTTTTGGAGAAAACAGGCCACTATACAAACTTTACTACTTGAAGATTTAAAAAACTATGCAGGAACTCATGATTTGGGATTCATGATCCACAATTCATTTGGGAAAGGATGGATGTTAACGCATGATAATAAGTTCCTAAATGTAGAATTACAGTCGGCAAAAGCATTAAGTTCCCGTTTCAATGCAAAGGTTGGTTGTATTCGTTCCTGGGATCATCATAAAGATCGTTGGACCTTTCCTGTCATTATTGATAATATGATGAATCTTGAGTTTTTATTTTGGGCAACACAGCAAACGGGTGATTCCATTTATTATAAAGAAGCCGTTAGCCATGCAAAAGTTACTATGAAAAATCATTTTCGATCAGACTATTCGTCTTATCATGTTATAGATTATGATTCTGTGTCAGGACTTATTAATCAAAAATGTACCTTTCAAGGATTAGCAGATGAGTCGATTTGGAGCAGAGGACAGTCTTGGGGACTATATGGCTTTACTTTATGTTATCGTTATACTCATGACAAAGAGTTTTTGGATCAAGCTGAAAAAATAGCAAATTTTATTTTCTCCCAACATAATATGCCTTCTGATTTTATACCGTATTGGGATATGAAAGATCCATCTATACCGAATGCACCTCGTGATGTATCATCAGCAGCAATTACAGCTTCTGCTTTGTATGAATTGTGTAGTTATTCGGCTAAAAGGATCCAGTATAAGGCATGGGCTGATCAGATTATTTATCATTTAAGTAAAGAATATCGTTGTCCTGCAGGTAAAAAATATGGTTTTTTATTACTTCATTCAACAGGAAATTACCCTTCTCATGATGAAATAGATGTTCCTATTATTTATGCAGATTATTATTATGTAGAAGCTCTCTTAAGAAAGTTAAAATTAGAAAACGGTTAAAAAATGAAACATCGTATATTTATTCTTATTTTTCTTTGTATGAACGTTTTTTTGTCTGTCAAATCATCTATCATAGAAAATGATTCCAATGTTGTAATACTTGATAAAGGATGGCAATTTGTTAGACAGGACGTTGGAAGCTTATGGGAAATTTTCAGGCCTGTATCTTCTCCGGAAAGCCCTGAAAGCGAACCTGT
>CAZKSK010000587.1:0-1537 GCA_964555225.1 uncultured Bacteroides sp. | reverse complement strand
GAGTGGGTGATATTTATTTTATCTCTTTTTCAATCCATTTTGAACGGTCAGGTGGTGTAGGAGGCGTTACTTTCTTCACCGGATTTGCCTCCAGTTCTTTGAGCAATACTTCCACCGCTTTTTCAATTCCGGGGTCGATGCCTTTGGCTAACTGTTCAGGGCGATCTACCACTTCAATATCCGGGTAATCGCCAATTCCTTCAATGATCCATTCTCCGTTTTCGTCAAATATGCCGAAGCGGGGTACTGAGATGTAGCCACCGTCAACGAGTCCGGCATTGCCGGATATTCCAACAAGTCCGCCCCAGGTGCGGGTTCCTATAAGTTTACCAAGTCCAAGTTTTTTGAAGTAATAGGGGAAGGCATCGCCTCCTGATGAGGAATAACCGTTAATGAGCATAACTTTTGGGCCGTCGTGGGCAATGGCTGGAGCACGTCCGGGAAGCAGGCCGTTTTGTTGCCAATAGCTTAGTGTTTTCCGGTCGAGCAGGTCGGCCATGCGGTCGGGAATAAAACCACCTCCGTTGTAACGGTCGTCAATAATCAGCGCTTCTTTGGTGTGGTAGGCATACATGCCACGAAACAGTTCGCGGTTGCCTTCAACAGCGGTGTTGGGCACATGAATATATCCAATCCGGCCGCCCGATAGCTTGTCTACCATTGCCCTGCGCTCATTTACCCAGTCGAGGTACATAAGCTCCAGCTCACTTTTGATTGGAACAATCAGCGAGGTGCGGGCGCCACCGGTTTCAGGGGTGGCGTTTACAGTTATTTCAACTTTTTTATCGGCCTGATTTTCAAGGAATGCATAAGGATTTTCCTTTGTTGTTATTTCATGACCATTGATGCTAATCAGGTAGTCGCCTTCCTTTACATTTACTCCTTGCTCTGTTAACGGGCAACGGCGTTCAGGATTCCAGTTTTCGCTATCATAAATTTTTGCAATACGATATCGTCCGGCAGCCTCATCTGCCACCAGTTCTGCGCCCAGCAATCCGCCATCCACGCGTTTAACGTTTTTGAAATCGCCCCAGTTGTTGTAGGCATGACCGACGTTGGTCTCAGCAATAATTTCGCTTAGAATGTAGTCAAGGTCGGCGCGGTGTCCAACATATGGAAGCAGGGCTCCATAGCGCTGTTTGAGACCAGCCCAGTCGACGCCATGCATGTTGTTTACATAAAAGTAATCGCGGAAAATTCTCCAGCCATCGGTATATATCTGATTCCATTCTTTGCGTGGGTCAATTTTCATATCCATCTGGCTAAGGTCGAGCTTGCCGGTACCGGGTTTTACGCCCGGTGCAATTTTGGTGATTCCGTAATCGCCTCCCGAAGCGTACAATACCATTTTGCCGTCGGCACTAACAACATAACCACCCGTTCTGTCAAGAATCTCTTCTGATTTTTCTTCCGATAGGTTATAGCGCATCAGTTTGCCGTTGCTGATATAAAGCAATCCGCCATCGGCAGCAGCCAGACCGAAATAAGTGCCGGCTTCCATGGGTAAGGCGATAATCCTGTTGACAATGCCTTCCAT
>CAZKSK010000586.1:0-1541 GCA_964555225.1 uncultured Bacteroides sp. | reverse complement strand
TGTTTGTTGGTTTAGTTGTTTTTTTAATGCGCCCACTGTCTTGATCAGTTCTTTGAAGCGGGTATATGTGTGTTTTCGATGTTTGAACAAAAAGAACACAATCCCTCCTGCCAGGACAAGAACGGATAGTATACCCAGTAAAGTTTGTGGTGATTTCATTTTACAATCATTAAGGGGAAAACATCTTCGTTTAATACAAAATGAATTGTGGTGTTAATATATAAAATAAATGTGATAAATAAGCAATCTATGCTCTTTTATTGAACAAAAAAAAAGCCTGTTATTCAACAGGCCCTTTATAAATGGAAACAGGAGAGAGAATTTCGGGCTCCTTTTTTCTTTTGGATCCTTTTACTTCCCCCGGCATAAACAGGATATTTCACCGGGGGAGCAAAAAAGGATATATGAAAAGAAAGGATAAACAAATGCTAGTTGAAAGCCGATTCACCGTGTTCGTACACATCAAGTCCTTCTTCTTCGACAATTCGGTCGACGCGAAGAATTTTCGCCTTTTTGAGGATAAAAAACAAGAGTAAACCTGCTCCCAGCGCCCATGCCATGAAAGTAAGAACACCCAAAGCCTGTATGCCCAAAGCATGAACTCCATGACCGTAGAACAAGCCCTCGGAGGTCGAAAATAAACCCACCGCAAGAATACCAAAAGCACCGCTTACACCATGTACAGAGACAGCTCCCACAGGATCATCCACTTTCAGGATTTTGTCGAAGAACTCGACGGCAAAGGGAAGGATCAAGCCGGCCAGTACGCCAATAATGACGGCTCCAACGGGATCAACCACATCGCAACCTGCTGTAATGGCGACCAAACCGGCCAGTGCTCCGTTCAAGGATATGGACAGGGTGGGACGCTTGTACCGGAACCAGGCAACCATCATGGCCGTAACAGCGCCGGCAGCTGCAGCCAGGTTGGTTGTAACGGCAATGTGCCCAATCGCTACAGCATTATCGGTTCCGGCTGCTGCCAACTGGGAACCGGGATTAAATCCAAACCATCCAAACCAAAGGATAAAAACACCCAATGCACCCAATACCAGGTTATGCCCCGGTATGGCGTTGGGTTTTCCTTTTTTATTGTATTTTCCAATTCGGGGCCCGATTACGGCAGCACCGGCCAAACCAATCCACCCACCCACAGAATGGACGATGGACGAACCGGCAAAATCGTGGAAGCCCAGTTGGCTCAACCATCCGCCACCCCAGGTCCAATGTCCGGAGATCGGATAAATCAGGACCGATATAACAATCGTGAATATGAGATAGGATTTAAATTCTGTACGTTCGGCCATGGCCCCGGAAACTATTGTGGCGGCAGTTGCACAGAATACAGTCTGGAAAAATAAGTCGGCATAATCCGAATAGTTATCACCAAAACCATCACTCATAAAAAACAGATCGGGTTTCCCGATAAAACCCCAAATCGAATCGCCATACATTAAAGTAAATCCTATGGCCCAATAGAGCAGCGAACCAATAGCGAAATCCATCAGGTTTTTCATCAAAATATTCGCCGTATTCTTTTG
>CAZKSK010000585.1:0-1544 GCA_964555225.1 uncultured Bacteroides sp. | reverse complement strand
GCTGCATTAGCCTGAGCACTTTTTTGCGATTGACCTTTATCCCTTGCCTTTTCAATAATTGCAAGACCTCGTGATTTAATTTCTTTCTCTATCGGAATAATACGTTGCATAATACCTGTACCCTGTTTATTTATCAACTGCCCCAAATCAATATAATCCGTATAACTTCCGACTTCTAAAGGAAACAAACGCTTTTTCAAATCAAGTCCGATTTTGCATAATTCCGAATGCCCTCCATTTCCTTTTAAAACGACAGCCGGTAATTTACCTGAAGGCGTTATGCATAAAGGAATAGCTACTGTTGCCATTGGAGATCCTATGATGGTCCAACTTACTGTCAATAAAGGAGATTCTCCCGGTTTTACACCTTGTACCAGAATGGTAGAAGCCGTTTGATAACGTGGTATGAAATCACGAAAAGGAAACATCTTAGGTGTTAAATTATTTTCGGGCATATAATCATATAAATTTATTTTTGTCAAACCGTGCTTTAAATTACGCGGGATGCTCGAAAGCATGTAATCATAATCTATCTTCCCGGAAAAAGCCGTTGAAAGCATAAAGTCCGATATTGCCATATAACGTTCAACACCCTTTGCCATTTTAGGATCACCGGTATATGCAAAATTAGTACGTATTAAATATCCTTGAGGTGCAACTCTACTATCGTTAGCATCAAATTTAGCAAAACCCTTGTTCCCTGTTTCATAATATGCGCATCCTCCCTGAGCATCAATAACCCCATAATTTGAATCGGTTAATAATGGTTTCGGCATTGTATCCAACATATTTTCAAAATCTTTAAGTGTAGCACAAATTTCAAGAGCACGCTTCATTATATATCCTTCATTCTTATCACTCGTATCTTTCCCATTCAAATTATAAGCGGTAGTATTCATTATTGCAAATCCGGTTTCATTATGCCCTGCCCAAATATCCCGAGATAAAGAATCATTAGCTGTTGCAATACCGATGTATTTATACTTCTCACCTTGAACTGAAACCATTAAATTATCAGTATTCCCGGTATCTCTGTTTTTAAAAAGCAAAGGCCGACCATCCTTCGTCGCCTTACCTGATACGATAACGGAAGTGCACCCCCAAGCACTTTCAGAAAACTGCAACAATCCTACCAGAATCCCTGCAAAACAATAAATAAATTTTAAATAATTTTTCATAATCCTTTTTCTATAAAATTTCCATAATGAAACTACTTATATTATTTTTTCAGTAAAAATAATTTAATATTGCAAATATATTAAACATTATGATATGAAAATTAAAAAATAAAAGACAATTATGATAAGTCTCACATATTTAACACTAGTACATATATAATTAACATTGTTCTTTAATATATTAATGAAGTTATTCTATCTCCTTCTTTACATAAAAATATTATATTTTTTTCAAAATCGTTTTTTAAACTATTTCTTTTTTATATCTTTACATATAATATATACCTATAAAATGGCTTCAAAAATCAATAAAATATTCGAGGAAAGATATCCACAAAATTTTTTAATCAAAAGACCAATAATAGG
>CAZKSK010000584.1:0-1545 GCA_964555225.1 uncultured Bacteroides sp. | reverse complement strand
CTGTGAGATGATAAGAAGTATCGGCTATGATATCCGAAAATCCTACAATAGCATTAAGTGGAGTTCTGATTTCGTGACTCATATTTTGAAGAAAGAGAGTTTTTACGTTATTCGCTGATATAGCCTCATTACGTGCTATTTCAGCTTCATTTCTTGCTTTTTTTACTTCCTGTATTTCTTCTTTTAAACGTACAGAAGCACGATGACGAATTCTAATCAAGGCCAATAAACTAATAGAGAGTATTACTAAAAAAGAAATAAGAGACGCGTTAATTATATTTTTATTTTTTGTTTTTTGGGTGTCCAAATTGTGTTTCTCAATAAGTTGTCTCATATTGGCTTTTTGCCTTTCCGTTTCAGCTTTTTGGGTTTGAAGATCTAATTTTTTATTATTTAATTCTAATTTTGTGTTTGCCAACAAAAGATTGTTTCTGTCTTTTTCAGATGCCAAAAGTTTTTCTATTGCTTTGAGTTGCTCAATTTCAAGTCGATTGTTTTTTATTTCTAGTAAATTCTTTTCATTTTTAACTCGTTCATTTTCAAAAAGAGCTGAATATCGGGCAATTGTTTCATTTCCTTTTTCAGCTTCTTTAATTGATTTGTTTCTTAAATATTCTTCCTGTGTATCAAACGCTTCTTTATATTTCCCCATCTTATAATAAAGAGAAGATTTGTAATATAGTCCTATTTGGTCTTTAAGTGAGTCACAATAAAGTAATGCTTTTTCATAATTTTTCAAATATTCCATATAAAATATGTATGTCCGGTAGTAGTTTTCTTTATCAACTCCGAATAAACTATATTTTTTTTCCCAATCTTCCAATAATTTAATATTCTTTATGGCTTTTTCTGTTTCTCCCGTTTTTAAATAATCATATGCAAGATTTACATAAAATAGTCCTTTCGAGCTCGGCATATCTGGTGAAGTTTCCAATGCTTTTTCCCAATAAACAGCAGCTTGTTCATAATCCGGCATCATATTATATGCATTTGCTATATTAGCATATATATTACCTGTTGGCAGAATTAAATTAGTGCATATTTCCAAAAGATGAAATTATGAAAAAGATTAAAAAGTAAACTTTATTATATTAATAATGCAATTAACAGTTACAAAACGAGAATTCCAGATTGGGAGTCTCGCTTTATTAATTTGTAATATACCTACTATTTATTTTTTATAAAAAATAAATAGTAAAACGACTCATTATGAACAAATGTTCATTATATTTGCACTGGACAATAAATTAAAAGTATGCCAGGAAGACCGAAAATAATAAGAAAAATATCTGTTGCGCCTGTTGCTTCAGGCTTCAGACCTTATGGCATGGCGCAGAATGCAAAGAAGAAAGAATCTTTGTTTCTTTTGTATGAAGAGTACGAAGCCTTGCGCCTTTGCGATTACGAAAAATACACTCAGGCAGAAGCTTCATCTTTTATGAAGGTATCTCGTCCCACTTTGACTCGTATTTATATGTCGGCTCGTGAAAAAATAGCTCAGGCATTTGTTGAAGGTCGAAATATCATTATTGAAGGAGGTAAGGT
>CAZKSK010000583.1:0-1556 GCA_964555225.1 uncultured Bacteroides sp. | reverse complement strand
TGTAAAAATGGCTTTGTAGGTTTTTCCTGCAAAGCCATTTTTTTGAGAATAATTTTAATAAATCATTTAATCTGAATAATAGGTTAAAGTGTTTAAAAAGGATTATATCAAGAATATTCTATCTTTCATGAAAAGATTGATAAATAATATATTGAAATATTTGAGCGTTTTTTATTCAATTAATTTGTAGATTATTCCATTAATTATTTAATTTTGCTAACGAGTTCCTTAAATATAAATATGAATTCCCTTTAATATTTTGAAGGCTTTGGTGTCTTTTGTTTTTACGACCAAATTATTATTAATATGAAATATAAAATTTTATTTGTTGAATTATTGTTGATCATTGTTTTACCAATCAATGCTCAGATAAAGAATCCCGGATATCCAATCAATCCTGTTCCTTTTACTTCTGTGAAAGTGAATGGTGGATTTTGGGGGCAAAGACTGAAAGCTAGTCGTGATGTAACGATCCCTCTTGCATTTAAGAAATGTGAGGAAACCGGTAGGTACCTTAATTTTGAGAGGGCAGCCCATCCATGTGATACTTTTAAAATTGATGGTTTCCCTTTTGATGATACGGATGTTTATAAAACGATAGAAGGTGCCAGTTACTCTATGCAGACTTATCCAAATAAAAAATTGGCTCATTATATTGATAGCGTATTAAATATTGTTGCTGCAGCTCAAGAACCTGATGGCTATTTATATACAGCGAGGACTATGAATCCGAAGCATCCTCATGAATGGTCGGGCTCTAAACGTTGGGAAAAAGTTGAAAGTGGAAGTCATGAGTTTTATGATTTAGGGCATATGCTTGAAGGTGCTGTTGCTCATTATCAAGCTACCGGAAAAAAGAATTTTTTGAATATTGCTATCAAATATGCAGATTGCATTTGTCGTGAAATCGGGGAAGGACCAGGACAGGTTGTGCGTGTCCCGGGTCATCAGATCGCTGAAATGGGATTGGTAAAACTATATCTGGTAACCGGAAATAAAAAGTATTTGGACCAGGCTAAATTTTTCTTGGATAAACGAGGATATACTACTATAAGAAGTGCTTATAATCAGTCACACAAGCCTGTGGTAGAACAAGATGAGGCTGTCGGTCATGCTGTAAGAGCTGTTTATATGTATTCAGGCATGGCTGATGTTGCAGCGCTGACAGGTGATAAGGCTTATATTCAGGCTATTGATAAGATTTGGGATAATATTGTTTCAAAAAAATATTATATTACAGGTGGTATCGGTGCTCGTCATGATGGTGAGGCTTTCGGAGATAATTATGAACTTCCTAATGCTGAAGCATATTGTGAAACTTGTGCTGCTATCGGTTTCGTTTTTGTGAATTATCGCCTATTTTTACTTCATGGCGATGCCAAATATTACGATGTATTGGAACGGACACTTTATAATGCTTTGATTGATGGTGTTTCAATGGATGGCGGACGATTTTTCTATCCGAATCCTTTAGCTTCCAAGGGAGGGTATGAACGTCAGCCTTGGTTCGGATGTGCTTGTTGTCCCTCGAATATTTGTCGTTTTATTCCATCTCT
>CAZKSK010000582.1:0-1558 GCA_964555225.1 uncultured Bacteroides sp. | reverse complement strand
GTGCTGACCCGGATATATCCGTATATCATTTAAAACCCCCTTTTCGTATATAATCGATGAATATACTAACAAAACATATAAGGGTTTTCAATCAATATTATTATCAGAAAAAACGGTCGTTTTCTTCAAAGTTTCAGTGTCAATTGTAGAACAATGTGAACAGGACGAGAGGTGGTCTTGCGGGAGGAAGTATCTGGATATGGCGGAGTATTATGAGTTTAAAGATAACGGCTCTGATATGAAAAAAGAGAAAGTGGCATAGGGAAATCCATGACAGAGGAATTTACACACTTTTTTGGACTTGACTCAAAAACCAGAGCATATTTCAAATTACTCATAATATACCTTGTAACTTAGGATAAATCTAGATGTACATATATTGTTAGAAGTTGCACAACAGCATTTATAATTGTACTATGTCATAGTCAGTATATGGCTCAAACAAACTTGATGGTAACTTACTAATTTTTTTTACACTTGCCGTGATTGCCTGTTCAGACTGGTCGATTCCTATCCACTTTCTGTTGTTTATTTGGGCTGACTTTAGTGTTGTTCCAGAACCACAAAAACAGTCAAGAACAATACTATCAGGATTTGATGAAGTTTGTATAATTCTATTTAATAGTTCAATATTTTTTTCAGTAGGATATGAAGGGTATTGAGGGTCTTTAAACTCCCAAATATCTTGTATACGTTTCCCTTTTTTTTCATCTGCATAAATTATTTTTCTCGGATTTCCCGTAGATGACCATTCGATTAACCCTTCTTGATCCCATTTCTCTAATGTTTCAATATCTGTACGCCAATGCCTTCCAGGCGGTGGAGAAATACCTTTGAATAACCTATTTGATTTCCCATTGATAGTTTCACCAGGAGCATGAATAGGAACTGTTGTATATCTTCTTCCTTTCGCATCAATTTTAGGAAATAATCTAATTAAGTCTTTTTCTGAATATTCCATATGTGGTTCATTCCAAATTGGCTTCGATGATTTTGTATAAAACAATATCATATCTTTAATATTACCATAGCCTATTTTTTTGAAGTTTTTGGGGTTACATTTCACCCTCGTAATATCGTTACGAAAATTATTAATGCCGAAAATTTCATCCATAAGGATTTTAACATAATGTCCAATTTTATAATCAATATGCAAGTATATTGACCCTTTTTCTGATAATAATAACCATAGAATTTCAAGTCTTTTTCTAAGAAAATCAAAAAACGCGATACCTTTTAATTTATCAGAATATGCTATATTCCATTTTTTTGAATTGCTTATTGTTGACGCTCGTCCTTCCATAATAGTAAAGTGTCCGCCTGTTGCAAATGGGGGATCTATATAAACAAGGTCAATTTTGCCTTCTAACTTCAAATCATATAAAAGGTAGTTTAGTGCTTTTATGTTATCAGAATGAATAAGTAAGTTTTTCATAACTGATACAAGAATTCTCGTAAAACTAAAGCACTCATTATATTGTAATCACGATATTTTCCAGTTATACTTTTAAACATTTTATTATTTGATTTGATAAACAGTACTCCATCAAGAATCCCA
>CAZKSK010000581.1:0-1572 GCA_964555225.1 uncultured Bacteroides sp. | reverse complement strand
ATTGCTGTAATGATAGATGATAATGAGACTATTTCAACTGAAAAGAAGGACATTGGAACAAATTTAACTGAAATTGAAGATATTCTGAGTTATTTAGTAAAAACTCCAGTGAGGTCATTTGGAATAATTAAAAGAAACGAGGAGGAATATCGTGCTATTAAATTTCTCTTTAGTCAAAAAAACATGGAAATTCAGTATATTGAGGACATGGTAGATAAGTATATAAATGCTAAGGTAAAAATGAAAGGGTACTTAAACGAAGACGGTTGGTTCTCTGGTTATCTTAAAGGAAACACTATGGATGAACTAAATGCCTTTATTGCATTCATTGCAAAAAAGCGGAATATGGTTTTTGAACAGGCTGATATACGTCTGGTAAAAAAGTATCCCTTAACATATAATATTTTCATAAAATTTGATGCTAATTGGTTTAAGCCTAAAAAGAAGTTATTCATATAATTGCCATCAATGCTTTTGCTTATTAAATTCGCTTAGATCTGCTATATCCAATGAAAGTATTCATTCTGTCAAATTTGTAATATGCTTTAAAATGTCTCACATAAATATAAACTAAATGGAATGGGTTAAAGTTATTGGCATATCGATTTTAGCGTATGTAATGGGATTATTACTTGGTTTCCTCATTGTTAGGAAGGTAATTCATAATATTATTTTCTGGGTATTTTCGCTATTGGTAGGAAAGTCATATACATCCGGTTATGATTTGAAATTGCATTCAACGTACGATTGGCTTGAAATCAATCCTTATTTTATAATTACCAATTGGATTTTACGAATTTTTGCGGAACTAAGCATTGCTTACTTTGTTTTTCGCCTTTTCAATTACGACCTACCGATTATTTATTGTGTGATGTTTATAGGCTTTTATGTAATAAATTCATTTTCAGAATATCGCAAGTATCGTCAAGATAAAAACTCGATCTCCGACATTAGTCCTTTAGACTTAAGATTTCCTCTATGGTTTATATTTTGTGTCTTAGGGGGCGTAATTATAGGTTCTATAATTAGTATAGTAATCATCTATTGAGACTATTTTAAAGCATCTTTCGAAGCCGCAAAAATAATAATATGATAACTATGGTTTGGTTACGATAATAGCCAAGAATCTTATAATAAATACTATTGAATCTTAATATAGCATTTAAAAATGGGAAGCATTATCAAAGGATCATGTCGTGTTTGTGGATATGTGACCAAAAACCTTTATTATGGTGGCGGTTTCGTAAATTTCACAACCTGTTGCGACTACCCCGTTCTGGATAAGAATAAAAAAGAAGTTGATATGGCTAATATTATGGACAAGGAAAAAGTTCTGGAACAAAATCCAAACCTTCAGTTCTATAATGATGAGACCTTATCCGATAACAAATCACAGAATCAAGATATCTTTCACGAATGGGGTGACTATAAAGTATATAGCCAAGGTTATCTCTGTCCAAAGTGTAAAAACTTTACTCTCGGATTTTCTCCTGTCGGGCACTGGGATTAAAGGAAGTAGAAAACAACAAATACCTATTCCGTCCCCACATACTGATCAACAATCTTCTGAAC
>CAZKSK010000580.1:0-1578 GCA_964555225.1 uncultured Bacteroides sp. | reverse complement strand
AAACTCTCTCATGGGACCATTAAAAGGAAACAGTATTGCATTTACAAATTCTCTTGAATTTAAAAATACTCTATTTAATCCAAATTCGTCTGCTCTTTTTATTATTTCATACATTGAAATTTCAGTTTCATTTGAAAGTGCCTCTATTTTATCTAAACTTGTTTTTCCTATTCCACGTTTAGGCTCATTTATTATTCTGCGCAAACTTAGATTATCATTTGGATTTTGTATTAATCTTAAATATGCAATGGCTCAACCAATTACTAAAATTGAAACGAATGGAGCCATTACCTACTTTTTTAAAAAGCTAAAAGATATTCCTGCTGAATTTGCATTTGACTCATCTATCAAAGTTCTGAAACCAAGTACAAATGTAGCACTGACTATCAAAACGAATAACGGAGAAAAGATCCAAATAGTCTTATTGGACGAACAAACTGCACTTACATGCTGGAAAGGTAATTGGGCAGGTCAGGAACGAGTTTTTCTCAGCAAAGGGAGTTTGATTTACGATCACAATATGCTATCAGTAGAAGATAACATTTCTGATTTTGATGTTTCTGTTTACCCGGTACCTTCCAATGTTTCTTATAACGATGACGTTGTAAAATCGACAAAGAATGGCATTTTTTCTTGTTTTCATATTTCAACCGGACTTCCTGTAGCAAGTAATGTAACATTAACAAAAACACAAGAAGCAGGACCTTTACGTACAATTACCATGGGCATTGCCAAAGCAGCAGAAGAACCTATGGACGAAGATTTCAACAATGCAGCAATATGGACTTTGAAAAGACCTGAACCGGCATTAGCCAATCAAAGGGCTTTACTTACAATTCATTACAAAGGAGATGTGGCTCGTTTATATGCAAATAATCATTTTCTAGATGATAATTTCTATAACGGACGTCCATTCCTATATGATTTGAACCGCCTATCATCCAATGTAAAAGAATTGAGTTTAAAAATCCTTCCTTTACAAAAAGGTGCTCCGATCTATATCCAAAAAGAATTCCAGTTTGATATGGGTGGGCAACCGAGCATGATTAAAGACGTTAATGCTCAAATTATTTATTTAAACAAAATAGAATTAAAAGTAATGGCACCCAAAAATATTGCTTTTGCCAAAGGAGCCGATATCAGTTGGACCACCGAATATGAACAACAAGGACGCAAATTCTATAATTCGAAAGGAGAACAATGTGAGTGTACAGCTTTAATGCAAGAATTAGGTATGAATACCATACGTCTGCGTGTATGGGTAAATCCAAGAAATTACTGGAGTAACAAGTATGATATGCTGACACTTGCTAAACGCGCTGATGCTTTGGGCATGGGCGTAATGATCGATTTCCACTATTCCGACAATTGGGCTGATCCCGGCAAGCAAACGATTCCAGCGGCCTGGAAAAATTTTTCTTATGAACAAATGAAGGAAGCTGTAAGCAAGCATACAAAAGAAACTCTTCAACTTTTGAAAGATAATAACATTTATCCTACTTGGGTTCAAATAGGAAACGAGACGTCTAATGGGATGCTCTGGGAAATGGGAGATAATCATAAACATATGGATCAATA
>CAZKSK010000579.1:0-1579 GCA_964555225.1 uncultured Bacteroides sp. | reverse complement strand
TGTTTCCATCGAAAGCCCTTTGACCAATGACAATAGTGTTGGATATGCCTATATTGCAGAACAGCTTGGTTTCCTTAACCTTTCTGTTTATACTCCACTCAATTATGTGCTCCCGAGCAGAATAGAACATTATGAAACGCTTTATGATAAAACTGTAAAAGAGGGAAAAGGTGGACGGCTCAAACAACGAGACCGTGAGCAAAACTTGCAAATCCTGATGCGCATCAATTTGCTCAAACGAATTGAAAGTTCTGTATATTCATTTCGGATAACCCTCAATGGTATTATCAAGCAGGTCGAAGATGCGTTGAAGGCTATCGAACAAAATGATACAAACAGTCAATATGACGGTATTCAAAAATACATTAATGATGAAAACTTTGACTGGGAATCTGATTGGGGAGACGAAGAAAATATCATTGGTAGAAAGGTAAAGATTCATATTGCCGACATTGATAAAACTAAATGGCAGGAAGATTTATCGTCCGATTTAGCTTTATTGAACGACTTGCTCAGTAAAACATTACCCATTGAGAAAGAACGTGATACCAAATTACAAGAACTGAAAAAACTGTTGGATAATAAAATATCACAACCATTTAATTCAGAAAATAAAAAAGCAATCATATTCACAGCATTTGCCGATACTGCACACTATCTATACGAAGAGTTAAGTAAATACATCAAAAGTAAATATGGATTGAACACTGCTCTGGTAACCGGCTCACAACGTCTCTGTTCAGAAAAGAAGATCCCAACAGACCTAAACCCGATTCTTTCTTGCTTTTCACCTATTTCCAAAGATAAAGCGCAGCTATATCCATCCATTACGGAAGTTATTGATTTATTGATTGCGACAGACTGTATTTCAGAAGGGCAAAATCTGCAAGATTGTGATTACCTGATAAATTACGATATTCATTGGAATCCGGTGCGTATTATCCAACGCTTTGGACGTATCGACCGTATTGGTTCAAAAAACGACAGCATTACACTTGTCAACTTTTGGCCTGATGTTACACTTGATGCCTATATCAATTTAAAGCAACGAGTTGAAAACCGTATGCTTATTGCGAATATGGCAGGCACTGGTGATGATAACGTACTTAACCAGGAAGAAAAGGATTTGGAATATCGTAAAATTCAACTCCAAAAACTCAAAGAAGAAGTTATTGATTTGGAAGATTTGCGTGAAGGCGTTTCCATTACCGATTTAGGATTAAATGAATTTAGAGTTGATTTGAGCAACCTTTTCAAAATTTATAAAGAAGCTAAAAATGTTCCCGAAGGATTACACGCCGTTGTTTCTGCTACCGAAAATTTACCTCAGGGAGCAATCTTTATCTTGAAAAATGTAAATGAAAATGTAAACATCGACAAACTCAATCGTCTGCACCCATATTATTTGGTTTATATCAAAGAAAATGGTGAGATACTTTTGAAATATATTGAATCGAAAAAGATATTAGATGCCATAAGACTTGCCTGTACTGGTAAAAGTCAACCAATTGAGGCGATATGCCAAGAAGTTGCAGATGAAACGAATGACTACTACAATATGGATAAATATTCCACATTG
>CAZKSK010000578.1:0-1580 GCA_964555225.1 uncultured Bacteroides sp. | reverse complement strand
TTTCTGATCCCAATGCTAAAGTTCCTGTAAGCGTGGAATATGTCAATGCATATATTGAGATGGCTAAGAAAGATTTTGGAATTAGTAACCAAAGGAATATGACTGATATATTACTGAATTTATCAGAAAAGATTCATCCTTTAACATTGGGACAGGTTTATAAGTCTAAAAGTCAAATACAAATGTTGGCAAGAAAGTTGATGAAATGGCAACATCTTGAACAAGATAAAGAAGATGCAATAGTCAAATTCCTATGTAGTGAATCTGGGAGTCATGATTACTCCATCCGTAGAAAGGAAGCAAGTGAGAACTTGGGATTACCTATTGAAAAGCCGTCAATGGATGAATATAATATAATCAAAGCTATTTATGATGATATAAGTAAAGAGTTGGAATTGGATATTCCTTTTAATCCAGCTATAATACTTAATGGATTAGATAAAGTTTCGTACTCTTTCAGGAGAGGAATAATAGAATCATTAAAAAATGGAACGGATGTCTTTATAAGCGGTGGCGTATTAGAAAAGCAGGTGATTCCTACTCCTCCAGGAGTTCCGACTCAAATGACTTTAAATGATAATAGAACATTGGAAGGTTGGCAACATGAAATATAAATTGTTATGAAAACACGAATAAATAAAGTTTCAATTAGTGGGTATAACCCAAAAATAGAATTAAAAACAAATTCATATAGTGCAAGTTATTTCTATGAAAGTTCTGCTACTAAGAATACAGTTGCAGATATAATCAAAAATAAGTCAATTATCATTTCTAATGAGATTAGAAAGTTTAGATAAATGAAGCATTTAAGATGAAGAGGCTGTCTCAAAAGTAAAGGCAGCCTCTTATTTTTTACACGACTTCTTCAAAGCTAAGATTTTTTTAGTTATTATAAATCAGACAAACCTATTTAGGGTATTGTCGCCTCATCAGTTATAGTATAAGAAACTTAAAAATAGATAGATATGACAAAGAAGAAGTTAAACAAGTCTTCACGGAATTGCACAACATAACACGAGAACTAAATAAGCCATTTGACAGTGATGATGTCATTGTTGAATACGGTAAACGTAATAATGAATACTCAAAGGAAGTAGCAGAAAATATTATTAACCCAATTTATTTCCCCCCAGAAAAGTGTATAAAAAAGTGCAGCGTAATAATTGACGATAACGGTCATGTTACACACGTCAAAACGGAACATGATGATGACTACAAACCTGTGTAAATTCTTTCTGCTTCCAATTCATATACAATTGTAATGTCTGTAATAAATGTCAGATTGGTTAGTAATTCACATTTTCGTGTTCCGCTATTAGCACTCAACTCGGCTTTTAGAGTTGAATCCACGTCATGTATTCGGATGATTTTATAAGCAATATCTTGATCGCTATTTATATAAACCCATTTACCAATAAAATCTTCTATCTCCATAGTTCCTAAATTATTTCTGCACTAAGGTACTAATTTTTAGGTTTTTACCGTAAAATCAATCAGAAAATATTTTAGGGCATTGTCGTATATAGTTCCGTAAACGGATACGGAATTGCCGACCATCCTGTCAATTTGTTGGCCGATGT
>CAZKSK010000577.1:0-1580 GCA_964555225.1 uncultured Bacteroides sp. | reverse complement strand
TATTGCTTCTACCCCTTTTTCCACCATCAGCTGACCCGAACTGATTCCCGCGCCACCGCCGGAAATTCCTGCTTCATTCGGGATAACCGTATGCTCACCAGATTCTAAATCAGCGACAACAAAGTATGAGCACCTTCCAAATCGGGGGTCAAGCAAGCTTTCAACTGTTTCACCGCTTGAGGTTATACAAATTTTCATTTTATCGTCTCCTTTAACGTTATTAGCATATGCCCATTACTATAATAATACTATTATGAGCATATGTCAATAACTTATTCGATATTTTCAAAATTTTTTCATAAAAAAAGAGAGCCGCAACTCTCTTTAATATAATTATAGTTAGAATACCCATACATTGACAGGTTTATCGGTTTTTCAACCGTTTTTGCCTGAATACATTTCAACGTTATTCCGACATTCGGGACAATAACCGTAAACATCAAGTTTATGCCCTGCAATAACATAATCTGTTTCCTTTGCAAGGACTTTTTCATAACCTTCCAGGGGACAGCGGTCAATAGCTAATATTTTTTTACACCCGAGACACACCAGATGATGTGTATGCAGCATACGGTTAAATTCAAATAATGTTCTATTATCGCCATCAATATTAAGCTTCGTTATAAGATTTTTATCACACAACGTATAAAGTGTTCTATACACAGTAGATAAATTGATCGTTATCCCTCTTATTAGCATTTCCTGAAAAATTTGTTCAGCGGCAATAGGCTGACTGCTTTTTTCTATAATATTAAGTATATCTATACGGTGCTGTGTACTCTTTAAATCATTTGATTTTAAATTATTAGAAAAATCAGATTTATTCATTGATATCACCTTTTAAACTGTTATTAAAAGTTCCTTTCATAATCTTTTTTCTTTTATATTTTATAAGTATCGATCGAATTGTGTATGATATAAAATAACCGATTACAGATAAAACCACTATGACTGCTCCGGATGCAATATTCATTTTATATGAAATCCATAAGCCGGAAATACAAAAGATATTACCGAATAAAATGGAATATATCATGCGATTTTTCAGGTTGGAGGTTAACATACCTGCTGTCGCAGCCGGTGCTGTCAGAAGAGCAAGTACAAGTATGATTCCAACCACTCTGATTAATACAACTACAGTCATTGCAATCAGTATAAGCAACAGATATTCTAAAAAAGCTGTTTTAATACCTATTATTGAAGCAAATTCATCATCAAAAAGATAGGCTTTCCAATTATTAAAAAACGCTACAATTACAAGCGTTACAATAATAGTTAATCCAACTATTAAGAAAAGATCAGACTTTGTTACCGAAAGAATATTCCCAAAAAGATAAGAGCTTAGATCGGGGGGATATCCCGGCATCAACGCAATAAAGAGAATTCCAAGAGCCATTCCAAGTGACCAAAATAATCCGATTACTACATCGGATCTCGCGCCGCCCTTTCTTTTAATATATCCTATTCCCAAAGCAGCACAAACAGAAAATATAAATGCGCCGATAATAGGCTCAAACCCCAAAAGATATCCTAAACCTACACCGCCATACGATGTGTGTGCTATTCCTCCGCTCATCATA
>CAZKSK010000576.1:0-1580 GCA_964555225.1 uncultured Bacteroides sp. | reverse complement strand
ATTTAAAATTTTTAAATTAATTTTCTCGTATCTCTATACATTTAGTATTAAAAGTGTGTAAATATAGCCTATTTTGAGATTAAATGCAAAAAAATACTTACTTTTATTAATTTTTTCAATTTACCCACAAAACACTATATTTTATTTTTCTTATATAAAATATTAAAATTAATTTTTATTATGGTAAAAAAGGACAAAAAAAAACGAACTTTAAAAACTATATAACTCACACATTATTTTTTCAACCAAAAACAATTTATTAAAATGACATCAAAAAAATTACAATAACGCAAATTTATACTAAAAATTTAAAAGTTAAAATTTTATTAAGAATTTTCTTTCTTTAACTCATGAGAAAGACGAAAAGAAGAATAAAGTTCCATAATTGCAGCAATAGTAAGACAAATAACCCATTCATTATGCCGGCAATATATCCATCTATAAGTATTAGTAATCATAAGTAATCCCGTAAGCATTAACAATAGTGCAGCAAAAATCTGTTGTCGACGAAGACGGCGAATTATTATATTATTTCCTCTATATCCGTTTTTTATTTGTATACAACCAAAAAGCAATGCCCCTATTATATAAATATAGGTAGATGCTATAGGGTAGAACAAATATGCAGAAGCTCCCAAAAGAATAAAAACGCCACCTACATTCATTAAATATGTTTCAATCTTTGTCATTTTAATCATTCTTATTTTCTGTACTAAGATCATCAAGAGTTCCATCTTTTTTCTCAAAAATAAAGATATCTTCATTCTCTTTTTTCATAAAATAACGCTCACGAGCAACTTTTTCAATAGCTTCCGGATTTGTAGCTAATTGTTTCAGTTTTGTTTGATTATCATTAAACATTTTCTGATACTTATCAATTTCATCATTTAAAATACTTATTGTATGCTTATGTTGAATCCGATGCATCAAACTATTATCGCCAACAAAACCAATAATGGAAGCAAACAACAATACTGTAATCCAGTATTTATGTCTTCTGGCAAACATAAAAATTGTGTTTAACTTACCCATATCATCACATAATTTATGTTTGCAAAGATATAAATATTTTAAAACGTTCCACTGAAAAACTGAACTTTTTATTGTAACTTTGCAAAAATGAGTAATTACGTTTAATAACATATGAAGAACTTTATCGTTTCGGCACGAAAATACCGTCCTTCGACTTTCGATTCCGTAATTGGACAACGAGCTTTGACTATTACATTAAAAAATGCAATAGCTACAGGGAAACTTGCTCAAGCCTATTTATTCTGTGGACCACGAGGCGTAGGTAAAACAACTTGTGCACGTATTTTCGCAAAAACAATCAACTGTATGAATATTACTTCAGATGGAGAAGCATGTAATGAATGCGAAAGTTGCAAAGCCTTTAATGAACAAAGATCTTTCAATATACATGAGTTGGACGCGGCATCTAATAATTCTGTCGAAGATATCAGAAGTTTGATCGAACAGGTTCGTATTCCGCCCCAAATCGGTAAATACAAAGTATATATTATTGATGAAGTTCACATGTTGTCTTCTTCTGCTTTCAACGCATTTCTTAAAACTCTGGA
>CAZKSK010000575.1:0-1584 GCA_964555225.1 uncultured Bacteroides sp. | reverse complement strand
AAATCTCCAGACCCTGAAATAGTAAAATAAACCTATTGGGACTAAGACTCCAAAAAGTAAGTTTAACCAAAGATTATTGAACGGGCTTTTATGTGCATTAATCATCAAATATGGATATTGGTTTAGTAACCCGATCACTTTCGAATCTTTAGAGTTAGATAATTCCTCAATTATATTTTCCAATTTTTCATTAATATTTGTCATTACATCATCATTCTTATTGATTGTAAATATCTTATAATAATTGGGAGCTTTGGCAAATTTATGTTTGTTTGCATAGCTTTGGCAACTTTCAATAAGATTGTTTAAATCTGATATTGCATGTGAATAATTAGGATCTTGAATGATTACTTCTTTTCCTATCAGATGTCTGGAGGTTCTCAAACCTAAAATCCTACGAAGAAGATGAATGTATGCTTCAACATTAAATACCACAGAATCACTGTTGGCTTTATAGGTAATGAAAGCACCGGTAGGAGCCAGTATCATGGTACTGATCCATCGTCCGAACCAAATAGGCCATTCATTATCACGGGCCATTTTATATCCTGTGTTATCGATGATGTAATAGATAATGAAAATAATTACTGAAATGATTACAGGAAAGCCTAATCCTCCTTTGCGTATGATAGCTCCTAATGGAGCGCCAATAAAGAAAAAAACTAGACAAGCTAAAGAAATAGTTATTTTGTTTAACCATTCAATACGATGTCTTCTTATGTTTTTGTCACCGTCAGCAGTTATTACACTTTTGAACATCAGGTCGCTTGTTTGTGATTGGATGTTACTTTGAGCATTGCCGAGTATTCTTCTTTTTTCTACTTTTGAACTGATATTAAATAGGCTGTCAATATTAATTGCTTGCAGATGTCCTTTTTTTACTTTTATAGTGTCTTCATGGGAAGTCCCGGCTCGAAGCAAATAGTTCTTTTCATCTTTGTAGTATTGACGTCCTATACTGTCCATTTTTGTTTGGATAGAATCTGCTCCATATGCTAAATCATGCATGTTTTTACTTCGGGCATCTCTTTCGAAGAAATCACTGCTTGCCATATTAAATCCGGAATCGAAGACAATGATCATTTGTTTTTTACAGAAGGTTTCTCTTCTATAAGGAACATTTTCTAATCCGTTTCCTTGCATTTTTAGATTCTCAAATTGTTCGCCGCTAAATAGACTTAAACGTAAATGTTGTTTGTCCGCTGTCATTTCCAGTTTGCCTGAATCTGCAACGACGATATGGGCATTATCGAAACCGTCTGAAAAATTGTAAATCATTACGTTGTAAAGCATACCGGTTTTTCGGTCCTTTTTCTTTACGTAAACATTGTAACCATCTATTTGATCATAAAAAACCCCTTCCGGAATATCCAATTC
Source organism: uncultured Bacteroides sp. (assembly GCA_964555225.1). Classification (GTDB taxonomy): domain Bacteria; phylum Bacteroidota; class Bacteroidia; order Bacteroidales; family Bacteroidaceae; genus Phocaeicola_A. Next base: position 207 of record CAZKSK010000575.1, on the reverse strand, counting down.
TGGTGATTTCTGGCGCATGGAAATCAATAAAGTATAAAGTTTGACTTGCGCATTCGGAGTGATTACGTTTTGAAAATAGAATGAAGCACAACAGATTAAACTGACAAATATAATCAGAGGACGCATTATTTGCATTAGAGAAATACCGGCTGTCCTTTTAGCGTCCCTAATAACTTTCGGAAATTTTGGAGAACGCTTAGAATTATT
>CAZKSK010000574.1:0-1586 GCA_964555225.1 uncultured Bacteroides sp. | reverse complement strand
ATTAAAAGTATCGTACGATCAGTCATTGGTTGGTTCGGTATTTACAATCTCAACAATGGATGGACAAACTTTATATAACGGGTATCCACAGGTATCCAATGGTTCATTTGTTCTTCCTGCCACATTAAATTCATCAGATATGTATTTATTGATGATTGAAAACAGCGAAGGAATGTTGTACACAGTATTCACTTTAGCAGACTTATAAAAAAAAGGCACTAACCCGTTACTAAATAGTGTTCACTGGAGAGCTGTCCTCCGGAAATCCTTTCCGGAGGCAGTTTACTTAAAAACGATCTTACTATACTAAAACAAACAAGGTATGGATATTAATGATGTATTAAAACATAAGGCAATTATAAATGAGTTTTATATCGACAGACGCGCCGCCGGTGTAGTTGATTCTTTTTTGATGAAACTAACGGTTGATGGTGTTGTTTACAGTGTACATTTTAATGATGTATATAAAGTGGATATGAAGATGAACTTTGGTATTGTTGCTGGAGATGTGGTTAATTACGTTGTTAAAGGATGTATTCAGGAAAAAGATAAAGATTTTTTTGATGTTTGGAATCCGGTGTTGGGACAAAGAATCATTTCCGACCTGATTTCCTACGAAATTCACTTGCTTCCTGCTGGAAGCACGATTCATATAATCGCTAAGAAAAACGCCATAGAGACCCGTGCGTGGTCGTAAATAAAAAATGACTAAAAGAAACTAATATGAAATTCTTCAATTATTTGTTTTGCAAACTATACAGCCTGAGTGGTTCTGTTGCCCAGAATCTAAGAATTCCGGTATTTCCTTCCATTGTTGGGATATCGTTCTATCAGGTATTAAATATATTTACTATTTGCCTATGTATTTTAATGGCATTTGATTCTTTAGACGAAATTAATATATATGTAAACTTAGGCGGAATGTTTCTGACAGGTGCCATTCTTATTTTTAATACATTATATTATGGTAGACATGAACGTTATCGTTCTATATTGAAAGAAATTGAGAAGATGCCCCAAACCGCAAGGTGGATGAGTAATTTTTTCTGTATTGTTTATCTTGTTACATCATTATCGGCAGCTTTTTTTGCCGTTAGAGGTTGCACCGTTTTATTTGCATCATACTAATATTTTATGTTAGCTTCTTCAAAAGCACCAGATACCCCGGGGTACTGGTGCTTTTTGTTGTTTAAATGATTGTTTAGCTTGTTATTATCAACATTTCACATATCGGCGTGTTTTATATTTACACGGTTGTAACATAGGAGACTATTTGCATATATACTATTACCTACTTTTGTTAAATAAATCAATAAAACCTTTTATTATGAGTGAGCTGATAAATAATTCCGAAAAAAGAAAAGAGTTGCTTAAGCATATGATTCTACAATTGCATCAGGGGGAAGCTCCAGGTGAGGTAAGAAACAGACTGGTAGACTTGTTACGATCTATTCCCTATAATGAAGTGGTTGAAGTAGAGCAGGAACTTATTATGGAAGGACTTCCAGCAGAAGAGGTGCTTCGTTTTTGCGATATACATACGGCGGTATTGGATGGCAGTATTGATGTTTCTGCTGCAAAATCAT
>CAZKSK010000573.1:540-1586 GCA_964555225.1 uncultured Bacteroides sp. | reverse complement strand
TCAGGTGCATATCGGGATGACCAAAGAGGAGAGTCGTGATTATGTCTCTGCTTCAAAGCACTCAGCAAATGGCGGATCTTCCAGTGATCAGCGGGTTCTTGATTTTAAGCGCGCACCGGATCTTAGATGCGAGATCCCGTGCAGACCCCCCAAACAGGACCCCTGAACAGGAGACCCCAAACAGGAGCATTTTGGGGCAGGCTTTTGGGGCAGGCTCATCAGGGCGGGTTCCACGAATAACTCCAGCGTAAATCGTTTTTTCGCTAGAGCCCAGACCCTACACTCGATACTTTGCTCTTAATTTCGTCATGCCAGACGCAATCCCGCATCTAACTCTTGATCTCAAAACTAAACGCCTCCATAAATTTGTAGCCATGAACTACATTTCAATGTCTGTCTCTTTGCGTAAAACTCCAGTGGATTCAGATAGAGAGGCTTTCCAGAAACGATCTTTTGACATGAGCCAAAGGCAGCCAGAAACACTCTTTGCTAGAAACTTCATATAAATGAAACGAATACGTAGTATCGATGGTTTAGTATTTTACCGACCGGTAAGTACAAATCTTTTGGGGGTGTTATTAGTGGGTATTGTAGAAAGTATGAAGACTTCCATGCTGAGACAGGCAGGGAAGTATGTTGGTTCACTCGTCAGGAATTCTTCTACTGAAAATATTGGAAAATTGTTCGGAACTGTTGCAACTTTGACGAAAGAACCAACAAAGAGTGGTTTGAAGAAACTGGCTAAGATGGCCGAGGAAGAGCATCCAATGATCGTTTCCTGGCAGAACGTTTTCAAGAGATCCAGTCCTAAGGCCGTTGAAAAGGCTATGACCAATCTCGTTGTAAACGAGTTTGCCCTTGGCGAGAAGATTCGCCAAGAGAAGATGCTCGAGCATGAGGTAGTCATTCCCAAGCTGGTGGTTATAAGCCCAACTTACGCCTGTAATCTTAACTGCGTGGGCTGTTACGCCGGTCTCTATGGTAGAAAGTACCAGCTTTCGAAGGAAGAGGTCAGTTCAATTATCAGACAGTCAAACGAGCTGGGC
>CAZKSK010000573.1:0-530 GCA_964555225.1 uncultured Bacteroides sp. | reverse complement strand
CTTCATAATTACCGGCGGAGAGCCTTTTGTATGGCCGCATCTTCTCGAGATTTTCGAAGAGTTCAACGATTCTTACTTCCAGGTCTACACAAATGGAACACTTATCACCAAGGAAGTTGCGAAAAAGCTCGGCGAACTTGGAAATGCCACATTTGCCGTCTCCGTAGAAGGTTTCGAAGGCGAGACCGACTGGAGAAGAGGACGCGGTGTCTTTCTTAAGATCAAGCAGGCGTGGGAGAATCTGAGAGAAGCCGGAGTCATTTACGGTACTTCGGTTACCGCAACCAGACTGAATCACGATGTTATGATGAAGGACGAGTTCTGGCAGTTCTTGAAAGACGAAGGCGTTGCTTATTCCTGGGTATTTCAGTTCATGCCAGTAGGTATGAATCCTTCAATGGATCTCGTTCCGACGCCTGAGCAGAGGTATGAGCGATTCTTCAAGACTGAGCAAGAGAGGCTTGGCGGAGACTTTGCATTCGTTGCAGACTTCTGGAATCACGGATTCCTTACGAATGGCTGTCTGGCCG
>CAZKSK010000572.1:0-1587 GCA_964555225.1 uncultured Bacteroides sp. | reverse complement strand
GAGGGGCGCGCACAAACCGCGCCAATGACGCGCTACAGGTTAAGCAAAATGTTAGATTTATTAGGAGTTTCAAATGAAGCCTTGTTATAAGTCGATATTTCTGCTTCTGTCATTGTTTTTACTGAATGGCTGTAAAATGAAAAGTTCCGAGGTGTTTGTGAATAGTAAAAGTGAAGAAACAACCAAAATAGAAGAGCCCAAACCAGTAGAGAAAAGTACTAAAATTGAATTATCAGAACAGGAGATAAGCAAAGTATTTACTTCTCCATTTGATAATACAAAGATTAAAATAATTGATTCTCATGATGCTAGTTTAGGAGTTATTTTATACTCGAACGGTATGGAAACAAATATAGATGCAAAAATGGAATATGGAGTCTTATATATAAATTGGTCACCTAATAACGAATACGCATTAATTGATTTTGGAAGTTACGCAATAAGGTTTTTGTCAGTAATTGATATAAAAAATAAAATCCATTTGGGTAACATTGCATTGGTATGGCCTAAAAAAATATTTTGGATAAACGAAAATACAGTATTAATTGAAGTCACAGCAAGCGATTATTATATGGACGGTCCAAATATTCGTTCAACAATTGTTAAATATAGATTTGATGATAATGATGATGAATTACATAAAGAAATCTACTATGAATCCGATGTATATGGAGAATTACAAAGTAGCTATCATTTAGAAATTGATGATCGTGGATGTAGTATTATTAAGAAATCCTATCGGGCTATAGAGAAAGATAAAACTGGTTTATATGATCAATTTAATAAAGAAGATGAAATAGTAATAGAGCGTATTGAAACTTAAAAAATCTAACAATCGCTTCAACCGGATAACGCTATGTCACAGAAAGTGCTGGTCGCTGCGCTCTCATGCACTTTCTGCGCCATGTACGCGTTACCGGTTAAGCAAATGTTGGGTTGACGCTCCGCGCAGGGGAGAAATGAAAAAATGCAAACAGATTCAAATATATTTGGTTGTTATGTTTCTTCTACAATTGGGAAATCAACAGATTCGGAAAATATTAAAAATGAATTTAATGAACAGGGGAAAATATTTAGAATATATATTTTTGGTGAATCTGGATTAAGTCAAATCCTTAAGAAATTACGAAAAGAAGATTATGGAAATGATTTAGCCTTAATTTTATTTGAGTTTTATGTAAATCCACTAGACATAGAAATTGAAAAACTAAAAGAAATTGGAAACTATAGAAAAAAGGAAAAATCCATTGGAATTCCAATAAAAATTGATAAGGAGAACTTCTTTTCAAAAAATGATGAAGAAAGAAAAATATGGATACGGCAAACAATTATCAATAGAATTAATCTACTTGATAAAAAAGTGAAGGCAAATAAGCTAGATACAAACCTTAGTAATTTAAAAAAAGATGTAATTAAATTATTAACATAGGAAAAGAAACCCAACAACTGCTTCCACCTGACATGGCTATGTCACGGTTTTTGCAGTCGCTTCGCTTTTGCAAAAACGCGTGCCAATTAACGCCATGCAGGTGAAGCAAATGTTAGGTATATAAGCTCGCTGTGGCGTCGATAAAAAAGATATTCAGA
>CAZKSK010000571.1:0-1590 GCA_964555225.1 uncultured Bacteroides sp. | reverse complement strand
CGTAGTCGTATACCGCCCTTTGATGCGCTTCGCTTGCTGCTTTGAGCATTCGGCCATAACCTTTTGGACCATATCATCTGCGTCTAGCAACAATGCGTCTGCGATGTCCAAGATGTCTTCGAGGAAGAGTCATTTTCTGGCGGGGATGATAAACGTGACTGCCGCTGCTCTTTTGACTCGTCTATTGGAAGATGTGGTTCGTTGTTTGAGGTCTTGGATATATTGTGGATATTGTTGGATAAATTCACCCAAGGTATGATTACAAAAGGTATCACATTTAGCTCGATTATTGATATATTTTTCACTCCAATTTTTAAAAATCTGAAAATCTTCTGGTTGGTACTGTTTTCTCAACGCATAGCTTCGATTGCATGCGATAAATGCTTCTTCACAATAATCTGATTGGAAGAGAGATTCGCAGAGATTGAAGATGCTTTGTTTATCTAGGTGTTTGATAGATTTGAAGGTGTCTTTGGCGAGTTTTTTGATGAGGGCACTTTTGACTCCATACGCAATGATCGGTTCTTTGAACCAACGTTGAAAACTCACCTTACTCTCTGTATCTGAAAGTAATTTGAGTTGTTTTCTAATCTCAGCAATGATTTCCATGATGATGATGTGATATAAATATGTTCTTAGTAGTAGCATTTTAACCAAATTTTGCAATCTGAATTATTTTTTATATCTATTGACTTTTTAATTTAAATATTTATATTCAGTCCACCATAATAAAAAACCATTATATATGAGTAATCAAAAAGAAATCCTCAAAAATTCTTCTCAAGGAAGAAGGATCAAAGAAAACATTGCAGCAGCGGCAAACCATGGTCGAAATCAAGATATTGGAGCCGAGAAAATTCGAAGAAAAAAAGTAATAAAAAATTTAAAGTTGCGAGAGCGTGAAACGGAAAAGTTTAACCGCCAAAAGCAAATCGACTTTCAACGGCAATCCTCGTTGAAAGCTTCATAAATATAGCCATTCTTAATAACCCAAAAAATTAACCCTATGGAATCCATAGGGTTTTTAATTTAACAGAAATATATCGAGAGTTACAATATTTTTTGCTTGATATTTTTATCAATATCTCTTTTTATACGTTCGTAATAAAATTTATCTAATCTTCTCACAACGCTTCTAAGAGATTGATAAAGCATAATATTTTCCCCAAACCATTCTTTAAATAATTCAGGTATATTATTTTCTTGCATATTAGATCTTATTTCTTTTATAATACCCAAATATTTCATAATACCCAACAAACTATATGTATCACGTACTCTATCATATAATATAATATTTCTTTCATCTAATTTGATTTTGTTTTCTATAGTTTTATCTGAAAGCAGTTCTTCCAATGATTTAGGAAGACTTTTTATCCAAATAACTAAGATCTCTTTTGCTAATGGGATATCTTTGACATATATTTTTTTGAATAATTCGATAAAATATCAATAACGATACATTTTATCGATCATACGTTCTAATCAATATGGGTTATTTTGCATCAATTCTTTTAATTTTTCCCAACTCTTTTCATCAATATCCTTATTATTTACTATATATAATATAATAGTTCTCATAATAATATC
>CAZKSK010000570.1:0-1593 GCA_964555225.1 uncultured Bacteroides sp. | reverse complement strand
CAAGTATTATCCATCGCTAGTAACCCCTTTCATCCAAGATCCAACAGACAATCCTTAGAATGGTTATTCTTGTTTACAGTTATACTGAACCAAAGATTCTGTTAATTATAGAGACAGCTTACTGTATCAACATATTAATATAAGAAATTAGTATTGTTCAGTTTTTCAGCATAGTAATATTATAGTTAACTATCGCAATATTTTCGTATCCAGGTCGGCTACTTGCCAGCACACAGGTCATCTCTAACCCCTTCCCACTCATTCTTAAACAGAGCCAGCACTATTACATCAATATATATCTTATTAAACTATTCTATGGGAATTTTTTCATATTGGTATTGGCTTCGAATATTTACCCATTTATTATTAGTAATTCCCATTCTTACAACATCAAAAGGTTTCCCCTGTTTAATAATATGCTCTTTAAGGACCTCTTCAATTTCTGACCCATATTTTTTATGAAGTTCTATAACTTTCTGGTTATTTGCTAAAACTTCACACCAAAGCTTACAAAAATTAAGTTTATCAAAAACAAAATCATACACATTGCACTCGAGATTACTGCCAATACCCCGCCCCCTATAGCCTGTTTCACCTATATAATAAGCCCAACCACAGCGGGAATTTATCCAATCAATATCATAAAGATACAATACACCAATATCTTTATTATCAAAACTTATAATCCAATACATCACAGTAGGATCTTGTGATATTTTTGCAAACCATTTAACCTGATCATCGAATGTAAGTTGTGGGTCGGTATACAAATACCGGGTAACCTCTGGTAGCATTCTCCATTGCATGGTCTTTTCTAAATGTTCGAAAGATAATCTTATTAATTTAAGCACTTGAAATATCAGCCTTTCACAAAATACATAATAGGGAAATAATCTATGAAGTCATGATAGATGTCTCATAAAAAACTGCAAAGCTGGTTTATAGAGTAGGGCCCCATTTACACTTCCTACTCTCCCCCAGTTCCAACTCCTATCGTCACCATGTATATATAGAAATTCAAAAATATTTTCATGGGACGGTTTATTTGTTATTTCACTAATTATGTTTTTTCTCTCATCTGTAGTCACCTGCGGAGAAAGTTCCTCATAGAGACAATCCTGTAGACGGAGCAAAAGTGGACTCCAATCCGCCTTATCTGTACCTGTATTCCCATGAGTATAAATCCAGATATCAAGAAGTTCTAAAAGTATTAGTTCCTCTTTATTGCTGGGCTTTAAATCTATGATAACTTTATACTTTTGGCTATCTTCGTTTTCTCCAATTTCCAATTGAATTAGTTCATCAACTGGTATATGCCAACCCTGCTCAATGGGTCTACCTTTTTTCTCCCACGCTTTAAAAATAAGATTATATCCTGCTAAAGATATTCCCCTATGCAAAATATAATTTGCCGAGTTGTTATCCTTTGCTTTATATAAATAAAACGGCATACCGAAGTCCCCTTTCAACTAATATAATATCTTCCAATTATTTTAACCCTTTAATAAGGGTGTCAACAAAATCATTATCTCCAACAAGTTCTATTTTTTTGACACCCTTATTAAAGGGTTAAAATAATTGGAAGATATTATA
>CAZKSK010000569.1:0-1602 GCA_964555225.1 uncultured Bacteroides sp. | reverse complement strand
AATGTTTGTTCAAAGCCTAAAAATTTCAATATGGAGAGATTTACTGAAGCATGAAAACGAAGGCCACCTTTATATGGACCTATTGCATTATTAAACTGTACTCTGTAACCCAAGTTTGTCTGAACTTTACCCTTATCATCTACCCAAGTGACACGGAAAGTGATAATACGGTCCGGTTCTATAAGGCGTTCGATAATCGCAGCTTTTTCAAATTCGGGATGCTGATTGTAAATATCCTCGATAGAAAGAAGAACTTCCTTCACTGCTTGTAAATATTCCGATTCTCCAGGATGTTTTGCCTCCAAGGAGGTCATGATACTTTGTATATTCATAGTTTTTTATTTTATGTTATTTGTGATAAAATGTAAACATAACTGCCGCAAATATAGGTTTTTTAATCAATTAAAAAAATATTTTTACTATAAATTTATCGTTTTTGTAATAAAATGTCATATTATATGTTTTCTAACATAACAAAAATATCCCAATGTTTTAACGCAATAAGTTGCATGAATCGATAATTATGGCGACTTTTGTTTAAACAATAAGAAATTAAAAACGGGATGCTTAGCAAACAAAATTTCAATCGACTTTATTTTAAAGATACTTCTTTTGCCAACCTAATGACTCGACGTATTTTTAATGTCTTGCTGGTTGCCAATCCTTATGATGCTTTCATGTTGGAGGATGATGGGCGTATTGATGAAAAAATCTTTAATGAATACATGAGTCTTAGCCTTCGTTATCCACCTCGTTTTACTCAAGTCTCCACAAAAGAAGAAGTCGATGCGGAGTTGGAAAATACATCTTTTGATCTTGTTATTTGTATGCCGGGCTCTGATAATAGTGATGCTTTCGATATAGGCCGTAGCATTAAGGAGCGTTACAATGATATTCCTTTGGTAGTGCTTACTCCATTCTCCTATGGCATTACACATCGTATGGAAAATGAGGATCTCAGTATTTTCGAATATGTGTTTTGTTGGTTAGGGAATACAGATCTATTGCTTTCCATTATCAAACTTATTGAAGATAAAATGAATCTTGAACATGATATAGAGGAAGTGGGAGTACAGATGATTTTGTTAGTTGAAGATTCTATTCGTTTTTATTCTTCTATATTACCAAATCTCTATAAATTTGTACTTAAGCAGAGTATGGAGTTTGCAACAGAAGCACTTAATGCACATCAAAGTACGCTTCGCATGCGTGGAAGACCTAAAATAGTTTTGGCTCGCCATTATGAAGAAGCAATAGGACTTTATAATAAATTCTCAAATAATACTTTAGGAGTTATTTCGGACGCCAGTTTTCCTCATAATGGAGTTATTGATCCTATGGCGGGAGTTTCTTTGCTGCGGGAAATTCGTGCTCGTGACGAATTTATCCCACTTATTCTTCAATCTAATGAAGAAAGTAATCGACAATACATGCAGGAACTTGAAGCTTGTTTTATCGATAAGAATTCCAAAAAGATGAATATTGACTTGCGCGAAGCTGTATCTGCCAATTTCGGTTTTGGTGATTTTATTTTTCGCGATCCTGCCACGATGAAAGAAGTTGCACGCGTACACAATCTTCAGGAGTTACAAAATAATATAT
>CAZKSK010000568.1:0-1604 GCA_964555225.1 uncultured Bacteroides sp. | reverse complement strand
ATAACTGTGAAATTCTATTGCGACCTTTTTCGCACCTTTTATTTCATAAATGGAATGAGGAATGGCCGGATCTTGAATGAAAGCTTCGTAGGCGGCATCATACATGATCAATGTATCGTTTGCCAAAGCATAATGAACCCATTTTTTAAGTTCATCTTTCGATATTACCGTTCCTGTAGGGTTGTTGGGATAGCACAGATATATAATATCAACTCTTTGATCCGGAATGCCCGGTACAAAATTGTTCTCGCTGGTGCAGGGCATATATACGACATTGCTCCATTTTCCATTTTCCAATGTACCGGCGCGACCGCACATAACATTGGAATCAATGTATACCGGATAAATCGGATCGGTTACCCCAATGCTGTTATCATGTCTGATAATATCACCGATGTTTCCCGTGTCGCTTTTAGCCCCGTCACTGATAAAAATTTCGCTCGATTCCAGATGGACTCCTCTCGGTAGAAAGTCATTCTTAATAATTGCTTCAGTCAAAAAATCATAGCCCTGTTCCGGTCCATAACCTCTGAAAGTTTTCTTGTCTGCCATTTCATCAACAGCTTTGTGCATTGCTTCAATCACAGCAGGACACAACGGTTGGGTAACGTCTCCAATACCTAGACTTATTACTCTTGATTTCGGATGTGTTACTTTAAAAGTATTTACTTTTTTAGCAATATCCGAAAATAAGTAGTTGTCCGGTAATCTTAAAAAATGTTCATTAACTAATGCCATAATAGTATGTTTTAAGTTTGTGATATTTATTCTCTCAAATTTCAATTTCCCCTTCAAAAACTTTAGTAGCAGAACCTGTCATATAAATATGTTCGTCCGTTGTAGACCACTCTATTTCCAGAGTTCCCCCGTCCATAATGATTTTCGACTTTCGTTTCGCATATTTGTTCACAGCAGCGGCAACCGCAGTAGCACATGCACCTGTTCCACAAGCCATTGTTATTCCGGAACCTCTTTCCCATACTCTCATTCTTATGCTTTCATCATCCATTATCTGTGCAAATTCTACATTTACTCTTTCCGGAAATAAGGAACAATGTTCTATTTTAGGACCAATATCCGTAAGATCGATACCCATAACATCGGGAGTAAATATAATGAAATGAGGATTACCCATTGAAACAAAAGTTCCTGTATATTTTTTTTCTTCTATATTAATCGTGCCTAAAATCATTTCACCTGTCGGTGTGTTGATTTGTTTTGGATTTATCAGTGTCGGAGCACCCATATCTACTGTTACGGTAGAAACAATCCCATTTATAATATGAAGTTTAAGTATCTTGATTCCGGAGAGCGTTTCCAGAGTAATTTCTTTTTTTTGAGTTAAATTATTCTCAAAAAGATATTTACCTATACACCGTGAAGCGTTTCCACACATCATAGCTTCGGAACCGTCCGAATTAAATATTTTCATACTGAAATCAGCAACCTTTGATTCTCCTATCAGGACCAGACCATCCGAACCGATTCCCGTATGGTATGAGCTCCACTTAATGGAAAGCTCCTCAGGATTGTTCAGGGGATACATCATCGTATTAACGTAAATATAGTCATTTCCTGCTCCTTGCATCTTTGTAAAATGAATT
>CAZKSK010000567.1:0-1604 GCA_964555225.1 uncultured Bacteroides sp. | reverse complement strand
TTTTTTCAAATCACATTCTCATTCTGTTATCTAACTGTCTGTTAATAAGTGAGAAACCAGTTGGAATGTAACATTTGAGCATTTTGACCCCATTTTATAATCGTCTGTGAATGAGATTAAAACTAGTTAGAATGTGATTTGATAGCATTCTAACTATATTCTCGAATAAGCGTTTTCATCTAGTTTCTTTATACATAAATACAACTTTCTCAATTCCATCGCTTACGAATGTTTTTATTTTATTCATACCTATTTTGGAAGATACTCTTTGTGATGTTTTATTTTCAACTTCAGAATATGAGTAAATCGATTTAAATCCCAATGTTTTTATGGCATATTTTTTACAAGCTTCAGCTGCCTCTGTTGCATATCCCATATTGCAAAATGTTTTAATGATATGAAAGCCTATCTCAGGTAAAATTTCTCCATCAATATTCTGCAATGTAATTCCACAGTCTCCTAGAAATTGATTATCAGTTTTTCGTATTACGGCCCACAGCCCAAATCCATCATTTTTGTATCTTTCTATATTTCGTCCTATCCATTTTTCAACTTCTTCCCATGAGAATGGATGAGGATAATATTTCATTGATTCTTTATCTGATAAAACCAAGGAAAGACTGGAGATATCTTCTAGTGTTAAGTGTCTAAGATACAATCTCTCGGTTTCAATTATTGATTTCATATTTCTTTTATTACTTTGACCCAAGTCGATTTTAAAATTTATATTTACTATGTTACCTGATTAGCGAAGCATATGTTATGCACTGGTTTTATTTTATTTCATCAATAAATGTTTGTAGTTTATCTATGTATTTTCCAACGTGATATCCATCTATAAATGAATGATTTGCTTGTACAGAAAAAGGCAGTAACGTTTTTTCTCCTTGTTTATAATATTTTCCCCATGATATTCTTGGAACCGAATCGTTCTTGTTCAATGATATAGTATGTGAAATGTGTGAAAAAGAAATCCATGGAATACAGGTAATATATATCAAATCATCTCTTCCTATTAACTTGTCCAACCCAAAATAATCTTTTTGATTTTCACTCGTTTGTTTAGCAATCTTTACAAACTCATAAATATTATCGGTTAAATCTACTGTAACCATTTTGAATAAATCATCTTCTTCATTTTTGTTCATGTCGGTAAACGAAGGATGTATCTTATCGTGTAATACAACTTTGTCATCGTGTATTCGATATTTAAAGTTTTCAATCTGGTTTATTACTGTTGTAGCGGCAAATATCATTGAATAGTAAAAAGACAGTTTATTCCGTTTGGTAAATTGTATGAAATTTGATACATCAATATTCATACAAATATTGAATTGTGGATAATCCATTCTGCGGAAAAACTCATAATGCCCTTTCCGTTTCCAGTTTTCTAAATCAATATATCTCATAATCTATTTTTGTTTGTTAATTGTAACAACGTTGTATCTTTCAACATCCGATTTGTTGTTAATAAGTGAAAGATTTTTCTAATCGTATTGAAAAGAATAAAATAAGTTTCCGTTGTTATATAATTATTTACATTTATTTAATGAATTCAAAATTAAAGATATTTATTCTATGAAACAATAAATATATAAAATATT
>CAZKSK010000566.1:0-1607 GCA_964555225.1 uncultured Bacteroides sp. | reverse complement strand
CAAAATCGGACGGTAGTATTGATACAATGCTACCGTCTCTTTTTATGCCCAAAAAGTGCCTGTATTAACTCTTTTCACCCTCGACGCCGATTTTCAGCCCGAAGTTGTCTGCCATACTGTCACCTCCTTCTAAAAGTGGGTATAAGAAAAGGACACTTTCGAAGAAATGTCCTCTTTTTCTGTTCATGTTACAGTAATGTAGTTAACAAATTGCCTTCACCAATTCTATGACCATAAGCATCATAAGTATATTTACCGTCAAAATAACCCTTTTGATGCCCGTATTGATCATAAATAACTTGTTTAGATCCCTCATCGCGAATTTCACCGATTTTGTGACCATAGCGATCCTTTAGTTCTTGCTTCATACTATTGCCCTCCTAAAACTGTCAACTGATAGCAATTATGATGTAATTATATGTATATTTCTCTATATTGTCAAGTACCTTGCTGTATTTTTCATAACAATTAACCAATTTCCTATTTTTATCATATCTCATACAGAATCACATCATCAGTATTTGTGTTTTTCCTCGGTTTGCTGATGCCGTTGAATTGTTTGTATATCTCCCACTGGCCGAGTAGGTCACCGATTGACATATAGAAATCAAACTACTCGAAGAAAAAATGCAGCTTGATATTTCCGATAAATGATGTACAATATGGTGTGTTCACCTTTTCTCGAAAGGTAAAATATAATGCACACTGTATCAAATATCAAGGGAACACATTTATAAGCGGCTGCGCATATGAGTCGCAGGAAAAAAAGAGTGTTTAATGAACACTCTTTTTTTCTTTCTCCTTTTGGCTTGCTGCTCAACTTGACTTCAAGGGCGTGCGAGCGAAATTATGTGACGCTCAAAAACATCGCAGAAGCTCGTTTTTTCGCTATTCCGTCGCTTCGCTCCTTACGAATCCCGCCCTCTCCGCCAGATAAGCGGTTGCGCATAAATAGTCGCAAGGAAAAAGAGTATCTTTTTTCGCACTCTTTTTCTTAACGTTCAATTGGTCAGCCGATTGGTAATTGTTTATGTTTACATAATATACATCATTAGGAATGGTTTCACAAATCGAAATAATGTAATCTGGGCTTGCATATAGAATATCTTCCCGCGTTTCAAGTTTCCTTATAGCTTCAAGAACATTTTCTTTACTATGTGTTTTCAGTTCTATACAGAAAATTCTTCTGAATTGATCTACATTAACTTCAAAGGCAGTATCAGATTTACCTCCATTAAGTAATTTATTCTTTACCATTGCACTAGTTTCTTTAGTTAATTCTTTAATGCTAGCACATTCAATTTCCGCAAAATCACTCAAGGTGTAAGTTTTAAACTCCAAACTTGCTTTGTGGGTTAGTACTATGAGTACTCTGTTATCAGCAAAATCGTCGTCTATCGTCGCTTTGCAATAGATTTTTGCTTCGGTTGTCTCAGCTGCCTCATTGCTGTCAGCAAAGCATATATTGGTGCCATATATTGACAAAATTAAGAAGATAAGACAAATAACTGTAATTTTCTTAAACGTATTTTTCATAATTTCCTCCATTAAATTAATCAATTTTTATGGGCGGTTGATACATATAATTTTGATACAAATCAGGATAA
>CAZKSK010000565.1:0-1615 GCA_964555225.1 uncultured Bacteroides sp. | reverse complement strand
CAGTCGATTTATCAATCATCGGTCTTGTAATAAAGGTTTCCGAACCATATGCCATCTTCCACCCCTTATCCGTATTCTTAAACAACATGGTCCATATACCCGATTCATCCAAAGTTACGCGTCCGTCTTTGTAGTATACCGTATCTGTGTAGTTAGCCACATACAGCACACTGGTATTATCCGGAAATGCAAACTGTTCATCCAGAATTGTTATTTTCTGACTCTTCATCTCGGCAAAAATAGGTTTCACATTTTCAACAAACTCCTTATGAGTAATCACATTTCCATTCATCATATAGAGAAAATCGGGCGAATCAAGTATAGCTCCGGTCAGCGCATCCGCATTAACTTCATCACAGGCTTTACGAATCTCGTTGGCGGCCGCTTTTACTTCACCCTGAATTTTATCTTTTTCGGCTTTAGATAATGGAGAAGTTGATTGTGTGGTACAAGCAAATAAAGGAATAAGCAATAAGAATAACAGCCATTTAGTTTTCATAACATTTAGTTTTTAGCATAAAACAAAACTTATAATCCATTTATAATAAAACAAATAGAAAATATATTTGTTTGATAAATCATTTACCAAAATTGTATTATCTTTGTTGTCAACCACAGAAAGAATATTCATCTTTTAAACTATTTAAGTCATGATCAGAAAAACTTTGTTTATCCTACTTTCAGGCCTGCTTTTAACTGCCTGCAACACTCCGGAAAAAGAAAAACAGGAAACCACAGACAACGCACCGGAGACTAAAATTGCAACAACCGATGCTATTACCGGAGCAAGCAGTGAACCGGCAATCATTTTAAATATTTCAAAAGAGGAAGGATTAACGAAGGTTTCCGAGTTCCTGAAAGATTGTCACCCCTATTATCTGGCCACGGTAGAAAATAACACTCCGGCAGTACGGCCCATCGGCATAGCACTCAATTACGATGGCAAGCTCTGGTTCCATATAGGAGAACAAAAAGCATCGTTCAGACAAATAAAGAACAATCCCCATATCGAAATAGCCTCTCTCAACTCAAAAGGACAATGCATGAGGATATTCGGAAAAGCTGTAATCATGGAAAATGATTCAGTGGATAAAATCGTTTTCGAAAAATATCCCAATCTCAAAGAAATGTACAATACCGAGCATAAACAAAAGCTGGGACACTTTTACATCAGCGAAGGCGTAGCCAATCTCCCAACAGATTCGGGAACTGTAATAATAAAATTCTGAAAAGATTTACTCCACCCTCATTGCTGCTGTAAAAACAATTGTGAATAACAACGATTAAATTATCAAAAAAATAAATTTACAAGTAGACTTATAATATATTTATCAATTTAATTGATTATTAATTTTTTTTAGTATTTTTGGTGTGATAAATTAATTACATCCAAATTGAGACAATCTATTTTGTTAGCCACTTACACTATTTAATTATTTTATTATTTTCAGATATTCTTTGTTTATAAATATACTATTTATTAAATGTAATGTCTATGAAAAAACCGAAAAGCACTCAAAAGCTCAGATTGCTGAATGAGAGGTCTATCACAAAAAACTCATCACCGGAAGAAAAACCCGGATGGTATGTACAAAGGCAATTAATTATGAAATGT
>CAZKSK010000564.1:0-1616 GCA_964555225.1 uncultured Bacteroides sp. | reverse complement strand
GTTTGTAAAATATTTGGTTTCTATAATTGCCATTTTTCAAATTGCTGCCAACGGTCGGCGGTATGAAACGTAGCGGATTGCGTGGCTGCGAACCTATCCCCCGTTACTGACCTTGCCAGCGGGAAATGTGCTTGCAAATTGCACTGAAACCGCTATGTTTTATGACCGCTTGTTGGCACACGTAATTATTTGTTTTTTATATAGTTATTCAATTTTCTAATCGGTTCTTTAAACGCATTTTCCATTCTAACAGACACATCAATTAAAAATTCATTCATCTTTGGCCAATCTGTTTCTTCAAAGTAGTTAACTCCGCTTAGTTCAGATTTAATGCGACAAGTAACATTATCATCCATTCTTTCCCAAGTCAGTTCACCCCCAAAATCGCTTTCAATTTTATCTTTCATTTTGTAGATGAAATCAAATAAATCTTTGTTTTCATCTTTGCTACCGCGATTAAAAATAATCTCCGCTCTGCAATAATTGCTACTCATCGCAAGATTTATGCTTACTCCACTCATTCCAATCCCTTTGCCAATCCAGTTTTCTTTTGTTGCGGAATTATTAGCAAATAAATTGTTTTTAGCATTACTCGCATTTATAAATTGCTCCCAAAATTTAATCCTTATGTAGTGGCGATTCTTTAGCGTTTCTTGCACTTCAATTTCTTCCTGTGCTTTTGATGCCATACTTATTGCAAAATCTTCGGTGTCTTTTGTCGGCAGGATTTGTTCAACATTTAGAAATAGCTGTTCATTAAAAGCAAATGGCGTTACTTTAAAACATTGCAGTCTAATTTTGAAGTTCATTAGCCACAAAACAGTTGAAGTCACTTCCTTTCTAAAGTTTGCAGCAACTAAAATCAATCTTTGTGAGTTAATACCCTGATTTAATCCTATTTCAGATATTTCTCTATTGTCAAAGAATTCAGATAGTTTTTCTTCTGCATTTCCGTTTGAGCCTAAATAATCCTGATAAATTTTAATAATTTCTTGCTTTGTCAGACTGGAACAATAAGAAGCATATTTAATCACTTGCCAAGTCACGTCACGCCCTGAATCATCAAGTTTATTTTCAATTATGACAAGATTCCCTAATTTGTCTAATGCAAGCAAATCAAGTCTTTCATTTGTTTCGTTAAATCCATTGAACTCTTTTTGAATAATCAATAATTCTTCACCTAATGATTCAGGATTATTGGCAATCCATTCCTGCAAATGGTCTCGTTCTCTAAATTTCAATTCCGTAAACGACTTTTTCTCAAGTTTCGAAATTCTATTTTTATCTCTATCTATCAGGTACATCGTGTCTTTTTATTATGTGTGCCAACGGTTGGCGGTTGCTGGCGTTGGGAGTGAAGTTTCAGAACGTCGTCACCCGCAAAAACTAATCTAAGGTAGCAATAAGTTTTGAATTTGCAATTCAACCCACAATGCCGGCAACCGTGTGTTAGCCAAAGTGGTTAAGGAAGAAGCGGCCTGGCGCGACCGCTTGCCACCTTTCACCCCTTGCCTTTTTCGGACGTGCAAGGGCTGTGCCACGGAGCCCATAGCCGCTAGAACGGCAGGCAAAGGCTGGCTGAAGGCGGTGCCTCGATTTGATGCAGCGGAGCAACC
>CAZKSK010000563.1:0-1621 GCA_964555225.1 uncultured Bacteroides sp. | reverse complement strand
AACATGTATTTTATATCCATCAGGTTCCTCGCCTCCTTGATTGTTGCGTAGGAAGGCGTTAATCCACCCTCTTCCAGAGCGCAACAAAGTTCAACTCGATCAGCTCCTCCTTTTTGTGCTTCTATGCAGCTTTCCACAGAATTGGCACATACCTCAAAACAAAAAATCGACCGTGACTGTTCCATCTCTTTATATATGAGATGCAATATTCACCAAAAATCTTGAGATATACAAATGAATCTCCGACTATTTGAAAAATAAGAATGGTCTTTTATTTAAATAACAATTGTGCAAATGCATGCAAAGATTTTCTCCAGACCTGCCATTCATGATTACCGGGAAAGGTGTTGAATGTAATTTTCAAACCGTCTTTCTGCATTTTGTTTACAGCTTCTGTAGTGGCACTCAGACGAGGATCATCCGTTCCTACCGAAATATATAGAACTTTCAATGCCTTGTTGAATTCATCATGTTTTGAGATTAGACCCGGCATTTCTTTTTCTGCATCAAAATGAGTGGTAAAGGCTGTGCCATTAGGACTTGCAATTCCTCCGAAAATTCCTGAACTGAATATACCGACATTGCCGAAGATTTTTGTATTTTGCAAACCTACGTAAAAGGATTGTCCTCCACCCATGGACAAACCGCAGAGAGCTCTGTGGGATGAATCTTTCAAAACCCGGAAATGGCTTTCGATGAAAGGTATTATATTTTCCAACATTTCTTTTTGGAAAGGAACCATAGACTGACGGTTGTAACCCGACGGGCGGTATCCTTTCATCGTAACATTGCCATTGGACATGACGACTATCATTTCCTTAGCTTTGCCTTCTGCTATAAGGTTGTCCATAATTATGTTCGTTTTTCCCTGGATGGCCCATCCTGTTTCATCTTCTCCGCCTCCGTGTTGTATATAGACAACAGGATACTTCTTATTCGGCATCGTACGGTATGAAGCGGGGATATATACATTGACAGGGCGCCACGCATTCATCACCTTCGAATAATAATTTAATGAAATTATAGCTCCGTGAGGTACGTCCTTTATCGTGTAAAAATCACAATTTTCTTCCGGAATGTCAATAGCGCTCATCATGCGGTTACATCCATAGAAAGTTTTACTCGCAGGATCGGAAACATCTAGTCCGTCGACAACAAGAGAGTAATAATGGAAGCCGGCCAATAGCGATTCGGTCGTTCCTTTCCAAAAACCGTTTTCGTCTTTTGTCAAATCATATGTTTTTCCAATGGAAACTTGTATTTTTTGCGCCTGTGGTGCCTTGATGTTGAAAGCAATACGATTACCGTTTAGAATTCGAGGATAACCATTCGGATTGATGTTTGTAGGAGCAGCTATTCCTTCTATTTGTTGTGCGTGAACAAATCCTATACCGATAATTGCTGTAGCGAGAGTAAAAATAATCTTTTTCATATATGTATTGATTTTTCTTTTTTCAAAAATACGTTATATAATTAAACGAAAGTAAAAAAACTGTGTCAAAAACTTTCGATAATCGTTCATATCTGTTTTTTTTCGGATGTTACAACAGAGAATTTATTTGTAACCCTCAAATCCGCAACCTATAGGGTTTAGTGGGATTTTGCTTGCAAAGCGACAAAA
>CAZKSK010000562.1:0-1635 GCA_964555225.1 uncultured Bacteroides sp. | reverse complement strand
CCACACCGCCTCCCGTCAGCATCCATGACAGCTACACGCTGTTTCGTGACGGGGAATAAAAAAACGTCTATAAATTTGTTTATTAAAATAATACATACTACTTTTGTATAACAAATATGAAAACAATACAAACTATCGATTGAATATGTTAGGCATAAATCATAAAAGAGAATTAATAAAAGGAGAGTTTGCCAAAACTATCCAAGATAAGTTATGTCGTGTTCAGTCAGGAAAACTGAATAAAGAAGAAAAAAAATCGATAACGTCTTCTAAAAAAATATTATCTCGTCACAAAGCAATCTGGGAGTAAGATATGGACTTTTCAATCTCTGTTCTTTCCGATATTTCCGACTTAAGTAATTTTAATTGTGGCATTGGTGTAATGGATAATTTTATATTTATCTTTTCTTTACATTTGCAAATAAATATCTTAAAATAGAAATGAAAATTGAATTTAACATAGAGAGAGTGAAGTATTTGCTGGCATTATTCAGAATGTCGGAAGAAGAGCTTTTGGATATGTTGAATTCCGGAAGGGTCAAACCTTTAGCTGGAAAAGATATTTTTGCGAAAACTATAGAATTGTCGTTATTGAAGAAGATCGGATCTATTTTTAATAAAGAGATTTCTTTCTTTATGGATTATTCGGATCTTAACCGCACTCGTAGTAACAGTATTTTTTTCAGAAGAGATAAATTCGAGACCAATCTGAATATGGAATCTAAGAGAGTTGTCTGTAAATATGAGGAACTTAAACATACGCTGAATGCTTATTTAAAGTTGGCCGATATTAAATTTCCTAGGTTATTGCCTTCATTCTCAACAGAAAATTCTGCCCGTGAAGTTGCGGTGGCTATGCACAACGAATTGTACCCGGAGGGAAAACAAGACAAAAAAATATTTCTTAAGGCTCTCATTAATAAGCTGGCTGATAAAAATGTTTTCGTGTTTGAATTTGTTGAGACATGGAATAAAAAAGAGAAGGCTAATGTTGATGGCTTCTTTATTGAACCGAATGTAATTGTTTTGAAAAGGTATCAACGTTCGTTTAGTAGAGAGATATTTTCATTGGCTCATGAACTCGGTCACTGTCTTTTAAATAAAGAAGAAGTGGAAACTATCGATTTGGCAGACAAAAAAGATGAGTCGGGAAATGATGTCGAAAAATGGTGTAATGATTTTGCTTTCTATTTTCTGGCAGGAGAATGGGCTATGACATTGGATGATATCGCTGTTGTAGATAAAAGCAATGATTATTGTAATGAATTGATAAAAGACTTGTCGCAGAAAACTAAATTAAGCAGCTTGGCTATATATACACGTTTGTTTATAGACAGAAAATTGACGTATTCGCTATATGAAACCGTGAAGAAAGATCTGATTAACAGATATAAAAAACGGGAAGAAGAAGATAAATTAAAACAGAAAAATAATACCGGTCAGGGTTCGTCACCCAAACCTATTATATCCAATTTATATAAAGACGCCTTGCAATGTGCATATTATAAGGGCGTAATAAATGAGATGGAGTTTTGTAAAAGTCTTAATATTAAGCCTGATCATATTCAAAAATTCTTATCATGATAGTAGCGGCAGACACTTCAACATGGGTGATATTAGCCAAATATTATCTTC
>CAZKSK010000561.1:0-1636 GCA_964555225.1 uncultured Bacteroides sp. | reverse complement strand
TCCTATTTCGGTGGATCGGTGTCCTACCGGATATATGGCTTTTAAATTCAGAAGCCCTGTGCCCGATCAGAATATTGAAAACACTGTTCTTATGATTGGTATGTATTTAGATACGCTGAAGTCTTATTAATCTATGCTGAGGCAAAAGCTGAACTGGGAACTCTCGAACAGTCCGATTTGGATATCAGTATCAATAAGTTGCGTGCCCGTTTGGACGAACCGGGTAAATTCACGATGGGAAGATTAAGCCTTAATCCTCCGGAAGATCCTATGGCAAATATTGATGGTAAGCCACGTTACGGCTATGCCCTTTCTCCGATAATATATGAAATAAGAAGGGAACGGAGAATCGAATTGGCATTTGAGGGTTTCCGATGGAATGATATTTGTCGTTGGAATGCGGGAAAACTCATAGAAAATCCAAAGACCATGCTTGGTATGACTGTTAATAAAGATGTTATTCAACGTTATAAAACTTGTAATGGCGGAACAGATCTATTTAGCAGTAGAACATTTTATACAATGAAAGATTGGGACGGTAAAACAAAGCAATTCCTGAAAGTCTATACAAATACGACCCGTACTTGGGATGATAAATTATATCTTAGTCCGTTGCCAACGGATCAGTTGATGTTGAATCCTAATTTGACACAAAATCCGGGATGGTAATTATCTTTGCTCTTTTTTTAAACGATGTATCTTCAACAGGATACATCGTTTAATATCCGATAGAAACATTGTGTTGTTTTCGTTTATGTCATTTTTATTTGTTTAATTTGTATAATTGAATCATTACTATAAAATTATGTTTACAGTTAAAAGAATCCGGGTTGTCGCATTGTTGTTTTTTATATGGAACTTTGCTTTTTCCAAAGATAGTAATATACCCAAACCTGTAGGTCCTATACCGTCAGAAAATCAGATGCGTTGGCAAGAAATGGAACGTTATGCTTTTGTCCATTTTTCAGTCAATACTTATACTGATATGTCATGGGGTTTTGGTGATGAGAATCCTAAAATCTTCAATCCGACCAAATTGGATTGTAGACAATGGGCGCGTGTCTGTAAAGAATCCGGGATGAAAGGTATTATTGTAACAGCAAAGCATCACAGTGGTTTTTGCCTGTGGCCTTCAAAATATACGGAATACTCCATAAAGAATTCTCCTTGGAAGAATGGGAAGGGTGATATCGTGCGGGAGTTGTCAGAGGCTTGTAAAGAATACGGATTGAAACTCGGTATTTATCTTTCTCCTTGGGATAGAAATTATGCCGGTTACGGTAAACCTGAGTATATTACGTATTTTAGAAATCAATTAAAAGAATTGCTTACCAATTACGGTGATATATTCGAAATTTGGTTTGATGGTGCCAATGGTGGTACAGGTTATTATGGAGGAGCAAGAGAAAATCGTAAAATTGACCGTAGAACATATTATGATTGGAAGAACACATATAAGATGATACGTGAATTACAACCTAAAATTGTGATTTGGAATGATGGGGGAGACCGTGCCGATCTTCGTTGGGTTGGAACGGAAGCCGGATATGTAGGTGAAACGAATTGGAGCCTGTTGAATGCAACGGGAGATGTTTCGGAAGAGATGTTGCGTAATGGTTTGGAAAATGGGAATTCA
>CAZKSK010000560.1:0-1636 GCA_964555225.1 uncultured Bacteroides sp. | reverse complement strand
CTTTGGGAGAATATGTGCCTGAAGATGATCAATTCTTCAAAGAAAATTTGTTGAATTATGATTATGAATCTGAAAGCAATATTCAGAAAAGTGGCGATGCTATGTATGATATTGTCAATAATGCACTTTCTGTTTGGTCAATTCCTAATTATGCTTTTCGATGCTATGATAACTATAAATGGGCGTATAGACATGTTCGACAGCCAAATGGAACTAGTTGTTCTTGGACTTCGTATGTTATTTGTACAGGAAATATTGCTGCGGTTTGTGGTTATGATTATCCTGTAAATGTTGATCAGGTATATTTGGTTAAAAATGGGTGTGGTGGTTCTAAGCTTATTACAAAACTAAGAGATTATGCAAATACCACTGATAGAAATATTGTAAAAGCTAGAACGATTAGTTTGCAAAAAAGTACAACAGAATCATTATCTGTTTTTAAACAAATGATGCTTTTGATGTATGTAAACAAAACTCCTTTTGTGACTATTGCTATGTCTGGAAGTTATACGCATTATGTAACAATTTATAGTATTTATTGGAAAAGAGGGATTATTGGATCTAAAATTTATTTTACTGATTCGTTGGATCCTGATCGAGGATCCTTTGATCAAAATGTAAAGTATATGGATCTTTGGGATTTCTATTGTGCCATGAAAAATAATTCCAATAGTTATTATAATTTTTTGGAATTACTTCCTCGGTAATAGAGTTTTGGGGAGGTTTGCCTCCCCAGTTTCTTTCGCTTATTCTTGTGATTTTTAGATATCCTCTTCGACAGGTTCAGAGGATAACTACTTTAGTATTTAATTATCAATTATAAACTTTAGTTTATTATATTTTTTCTGATGATTCAAAAAATCAGAACTTATACGCATCTAGGGCTTCAAGGATATGAAATTATTGTCGAAGCTGATGCAAATAATTCGATTCCTTCTATTGAAATTATTTGACTGCCTGATGCGGCTATTAAAGAATCCAAAGAAAGGATTAGAGCGACGTTTAGAAACGTCGGAATTACGATTCCCAATAAAAAGTTTATTTTGAATTTGGCGCCTTCGGATATCAAAAAGGTTGGGACAAGTTTTGACCTGTCTATGGCAGTGGCACTTTTGTTTCTGATATTCGAGGATCATGTTTTTGTCCCAAGATTTTTCGGGAAATCTTTGTTTTTTGGGGAACTTGGACTTGATGGTTCGTTGAAGCCAGTTAGTGGACTTTTGCCTTGTGTGATCGATGCGGTTAAGCATGGTTATACGACATTTTTTATCCCTGCAGAAAATGTGTATGAGTTGGAGTATATTCCTGGAATTACTTTGTATCCGCTCAATCATTTCCAACAAATTCTGGAATTTTTTTTGTATGGCAAGGAGATCGAAGCAGTAAATCAACCGAAGCAACTTCCAGATCTTGATTATTGAGTTTCTGGGACGGTTGATTTCCAGTATATCAAATGACTCCTTTTTGCCAAGAGAGCATTGGCTATTGCGGCAGCAGGGTTTCATAATTTATTATTGGTTTGAGCGCCCTGAAGTGGAAAAACGTTGTTGAGTAAGGCAATCCAATGAATATTGCCACCATTATCATTTGAAGAAATATTGGAAGTAAGTCAGATTTATTCTGTTGTGTGAAAATT
>CAZKSK010000559.1:0-1639 GCA_964555225.1 uncultured Bacteroides sp. | reverse complement strand
TATCCATTCCTGTCAAAGATTTTATTTTATTTGAGTTGGAGGATATATTAAATGTGCTGCTCCATTCAAAATCTTTTGTCGTGATGTTGTGGGAAGTGAGTGTAAGTTCTATACCTTTATTTTGTATTTTCCCGACATTCGACGCGATTGATGTAAATCCTGTAATAGAAGGAATGGCAACATCATATAATAAATCATTCGTTGTCGTTTTATATAATTCAATAGATCCTGTAAGAATATTATTAAATAGTGTGAAATCCAGGCCAAGATTCAAGCCCTTTGTTTTTTCCCATTTCAAATTGGCATTTTCCATTGAAGTCAATTCCTGTCGTAAGGATCCTGATGTGTTATCTCCATATATATAACCTATTTCGGACGTGACTTTTGCCAAAGAAGAGTATCTACTGGTTTGATTGCCGCTGATACCATATCCACCTCGTATTTTTAAATAATCTATTCCCGGAACTTTGAAAAAAGGTTCTTCAGAAAGGACCCATCCTAAGGCCACAGAAGGGAATATTCCAAATTTATTATTGGCCGAAAAACCAGAGAATCCATCTCGTCTTATTGTTGCCGTTAATAAATATCTGTTGTTATATTTATAATTTATACGAGCCATTTGGTACAACATTGTTTCTTTCCAAGCATCGGAGGATGTATATTGATTCGTTCCTTGTTCCAAACTATTATAGCCTAATGTCAGACGAGAGAATATTTGTGAGTCTGCTTTTGTGTAAGAATATTTTCTTCGTACTACACCATAAACAAAAGTTGCACCGATATTGTGTTTCCCAAAATTTTGTGTGTAATTCAGAATATTATCAAATGTATAGTCATAATAAAAAGAATTCTCTTTATACGCTTCACCATTTTCATTATTGGCATATTCACTTGCATAATCATGTTCATTGACGCGGTAATTATTACCAAAGTTAAATCGATAAGTTAATCCTTTAATCGGTAATTGAAACTCAGAATATATATTGCCGAAGAAATAGTTATGTCGTTCATAGTCATCGACCATAGAACCATGAAATGGTGATTCTACTGCCGTATACATTGGATAGGAAATTAAATTTCCATCTTCATCATAAGGCACGGCCAACGGGGACATTTGAATTAGATAAGGCAAATAAGTTTCTTGCCCGTCCTTGTTGATAAAGGAGCCGAAAATTTGCATACCCATCTTCCACCACTTACGTGGTTGAGCATCCAGATTAAGGCGTATGCTGTTTCTTTTAAAATCGTCATTTAATAGCATGTTTTTTTGTGTAGTATTTCCTACGGATAACATGTAGGACATTGTCTCACTTCCTCCTGAAACATTGAGTTTGTTCTCAAATATTGTACCTGTACGGGTGAATTTATTCCACCAATTATAGTCGTTGGAAACAATATTGCCATTTTCGTCTGTCATATAGGCTTCCGGCATTCTTTGGGCAAGATTGAATTCGGAATTTTTTTGTGTATATCCGGATGCTTCCGTATAAGCGTCATGCCATAAGACTTCGGTATCCCATGCCAATAGTTGTTCCCGATTCATAGGTTTAAGATCTTTGGTGGGAGATTGAATGCTGTATGAAGAGGAAAAAGTGATTTTAGCTTTGCCTTCTTTTCCTTTTTTAGAAGTAATAAGTAA
>CAZKSK010000558.1:0-1642 GCA_964555225.1 uncultured Bacteroides sp. | reverse complement strand
CTATGATGAATCCATGACCATTGAAAATGCCTACTTTATCAAGATAATTATTACAAGCTTCAATCATATCCCGTATAGGCTGTAGCTCTTTATCGGTAAAACTCATTCCCATAACACTGCTAGCCAAGGTTTGTTTCATTTCAAGCACAGAGGCAATACAGTGTTCTCTCTGTTCTACTGCACCAGGGTTAAATAAAACGCGTTTTGATTCAAGATAAACCAACAAGTTTCGATAAAAATCTTTCGCTGTGGGATTATATTCACCTGATATTCCGCCAACAATATTACCGTTCATTGTGTTTATATTGATTATCGTTTGGCCCTTAACATCGCCGTAGTTCACGATTTTTTTCAATTCGCTGTCATTCATTGGATAAATACCTCCGTCCACTCATCATCCGTAGCTTGTTGCTTGGACTTCAGGTAATTCAAATATTCATTTAGGGCATGATAAGCTTTTTTGTAGGTGAAATCCTCACTATTAATTACTGAAAGCAGGTTAGCATGTTTTTCTGGATTTTTACGAACATCGCTTACCGAAAACCAGTAATCATCTTCAATTTTTACAAACGTTGAAAATTCATAAATCTCCTGCTCTATTTCGGAGGCATCAATATTTTTATATTGGTCAGCTTCTGTCTCTTCGATTTGTTTGAATTCTTCAATTATCTGCGGCACCTTAGCCATAATATATGCGTTGTCATAGTACGTACTATTGTCAGTGTCGAAACTCATCAGTGTATCAATAATGAAAAAATACAATTTCGAATTTGCCATAAATGCCCCGTTGTCATCAATGCTGAAATCGTAATAAGATTCGTCAGTATATTCACCGGTCTCACTATCCATTTCGTAATGCTCATGGTATTCATGCCAAACCTTAATACTTGGATATACCTTTTCAAGAAACGCCCAATACCCATCTTCATCCTCAACGAAGTTATCACCAACTAGATTTTCTAAGAAAGGTATAATGATAAATTCCTCTGTCTTTTCCGGTACCATATCATAAAGCATATCAAGCACCTTATCGTCGCTGTTATCGCGACGGTCGAAGAACCTGATAAGTCCGGCAGACATTAATTCTTTTTTATCTGTAGACACTTTTTCAAAGCCATTCTTCAGATTTTTCGCACAAAAGTATTCTTGGAAGGAGCGATGAATGAAACGATATTTACCGCCCTCAAGAAGTAACAAACAGAGATTGTTGCTAATGTCAAACAGAAAATCATCAGCATTGATTTTTGAAGATGTATTATTCTGACATTGGTCGAAATAAAATTTGAATTCGGTTTCAGTCAATTCGTATTTTTCATCCTTATATGATAGAAAGCAAATCTTCGCCAAATAATCGGCAATTACATCCTTTGACAACCCGGACTTGAACTCGCGGACAAGTAGTTTAGCGTCATCGTGCTTTCTGGCAAGCGTCTCAAATGCCATCTCATAGAACTTATACATTTTCAACGGCACTATCGAATATTCCTCAAATGACATTAGCATAATAGTGAGAAGCAAAGGATTCTCGGCGAATTCCCTATGGCTATACCACAGCTCATTTTCCAACTGATTGCGAAAACTCTCCTTAATTTTTCTTTCGTCCTCACTGAACTTGAAGTTGTCTATCATCTTCAATGCTTGC
>CAZKSK010000557.1:0-1642 GCA_964555225.1 uncultured Bacteroides sp. | reverse complement strand
TGAAACCTTGAAACAGCAAATTGCCACTCTGTATGTCGATATTACCAACAAACTCATTTCTCTGAAAACATCGGCAGAAAATGCCGCCGCCTATAAAGGCTCCGGGTTGCTATCAGAACAGGAATTCAAGTCGGGAAATCAATCCGTTCAAACTTATGCCAATGAAAAACAAAAAGAAAGCGGAGCTATTCAGGAATATCAAAATTTACAATCGCAAATCACCACCAATATTTTGATTTTAGAAATCATCACGCATACTCCTATTATTACCAATTCTTTGAATGCTACAAAAATTTCCAATACTAAAAAATAAAGATTTATGGAGTACTTTAGATATATCGTCCGTTTCATATACCACATTCGCTGGTATCTGGCAACATTGCCCCTTTTGGCATTGATTATTGCCTGGTTCATGACACGTAATCTGGATAAGGAATACAGTGTCAAAACAACCATATACACCGGCATTATTTCGGGATATAATATTGAAACCGGAATGTCTACGGGACAGACTGGCAACCCGAAAACAAATTTGGAAAACCTGATACATATCATAACGACGGAAAAGACTTTGAAAAGAGTTTCATTGCGTTTGTTTACCCGTATCATGATGTACGGGGATCCCAACGTCAATACGAATTACATTACAGCCCAACATTACCAGCAGGTTGTCAATATGGTTCCCAAAGAAGTCCAGGCATTAATCGATAAGAACGATGAGGCTCGTACGGTTGCAAATCTATTAGCCTATGAACGTCCGTCAGCCGACAATTTCATTTATGCCTTATTGAACGGTTCGCATCCCTATTTCAGCGTACCGGTACTATCCGAAAATATCAAGGTAGCCCAATTGGGTGAATCGGATATGATAGAAATAGGCTATTCCGCCAACGATCCGGGAGTTGCATTCAACACGCTGGATATTCTCAATGAAGAATTCATCGACCAATATCAGGATATCCGTTTCGGAGAGACCAATAACGTCATTAAATTCTTCGAAGGAGAAGTAGCCCGTTTGTACCGGATTTTAACGAATTCAGAAGATTCTTTGATCTCTTATAATGTCGAAAAACGGATCATTAACTATGGTGAACAAACCAAACAGATTGCGGCTATGGACGCTACCCATAAGTGGATGAATAATGACCTGTTGATGGACTATACGACGACTAAAGCCTTAAGTAATTTTCTGGAAAATAAAATGGGAAATGTAGCTGTTAAGTTACGTGACAATAGTGATTTTCTGGCTGAATTGAACAATATTTCCAAATTAAAGTCCCGGATTTCCAATTTGGAATTAATCAACGATGATACGAATCCTGAAATCGGCAGGCAACTCATGCAGGCAAAAGACCGGATGGATCGTGCGGAAAAAAGTATCAGAAGCATCTCCCAGCAAATTTCTACCACCACCACCGGCACAGATGGAGTAAGATCTTCAGATTTGGTAGGCAGATGGCTGGATCAGGTTATTCTGGAAGAAAAGACCAAAGCGGAAATGGGAGCGATGGGCATTATGCGTAATAACATCGACAAAGACTTTTTATATTTTTCTCCCATCGGAGCCACGTTAAGTCGTAAGGAACGTCACATTAACTTTATAGAAAGTAACTACATGTCCATGCTGGGTGCATTAAATGCA
>CAZKSK010000556.1:0-1648 GCA_964555225.1 uncultured Bacteroides sp. | reverse complement strand
GCTATGACGCAGGAAAACATCCAGCAGTTTGAAGCTACGGGAAGTCTTGCCTTCGATATCGATGGTCAGCAGGCCGTTGTGGAGTTGGCCGATGTAGAGGTGATCTCGGAAGATATTCCGGGCTGGCTGGTGGCCAACGAAGGTCGTCTGACTGTTGCTCTGGACATTACCGTTACCGAAGAACTTCGTCTGGAAGGTTTGGCCCGCGAGCTGGTAAACCGGATTCAGAACATCCGTAAGTCCAGCGGTTTCGATATAACAGACAAGATCACTATTGCCGTTTTATCGTCCGAAGACATGGATCCGGCCATCCGCGCCTACAGCTCATACATTGCCGGCCAGGTACTTGCCGAATCTATTGAGATTGCAGATGTGGTGAGCGATGGAACCGAACTTGATTTCGAAGAATTCAAATTAACTGTAAAAGTTGAGAAGGCTTGAAATAATAAGTAAATTAGCATATCACTTTTGTTGCAGCAAATAATATTTTACGTATATTTGAGCTGTTACAGGGTGAAAGAAAATAATAGTATTGTTGAACCATAAATTAATGAACCATGGCAGAAAAGACTAGATATTCGGATGCAGAACTTGAGGAGTTCAAAGCAATTATACTCGATAAGTTAGACATCGCGAAGAAAGATTATGAGTTGTTACGCTCGGGGGTTACAAACTCGGACGGTAACGATGTTGCCGATACTTCTCCTACATTTAAAGTGTTGGAAGAGGGGGCTGCTACACTTTCAAAAGAAGAGGCCGGCAGATTGGCACAACGTCAGATGAAGTTTATTCAAAGTCTGCAGGCTGCCCTGATCCGTATCGAAAACAAAACGTATGGTATTTGCCGCGAAACCGGTAAATTGATTCCTAAAGAGAGATTACGTGCTGTACCGCATGCTACGTTAAGCATCGAAGCAAAACAGGGCGGCGTACGGTGATTGAATTTTAAGAGATAATTCACAATTCGGCAAGCAGGCAGACAGATTGTTTTGCAAGTTTGTCGAATTGTTTTTTGCGAAACAGGTAATTATAAACAAACAATGAAGTATTCCAAAGGGTGGGGCGCAGTGCTGATTATTTTGATTCTGCTAACTGCCGATCAGGCGCTTAAGATCTGGATTAAAACGCACATGCAATTGCATGAAAGTATTGAAATTACAAAGTGGTTTTATCTTTACTTCACCGAAAATCCGGGTATGGCTTTCGGCATCGAGGTGATTGGTAAACTTTTCCTTTCCGTATTCCGGATCATTGCTGTTGGTTTTATTGGCTATTATCTGTATGGATTGGTAAAGAAAAACTATAGCTTCCGCTTTATTGCCTGTATCGCGCTGATCTGGGCCGGAGCCATGGGGAATATTATCGATTCAATCTTTTACGGAGTGGTGTTCGACCATAGCTATGGTCAGGTTGCCACCTTTATGCCCGCCGGAGGAGGTTACGAAACCTGGCTGCATGGAAAGGTTGTAGATATGTTTTATTTCCCTATTGTGCAGACCGTAATGCCCGAATGGGTGCCTGTATGGGGTGGAGAGGAGTTTGTGTTTTTCCGTCCTATCTTCAACCTGGCTGATTCGGCGATTTGCGTAGGTGTATTTGTGTTGCTGATATTTTATCGTCATACCTTGTCCGAAAGTCTTGCAAAAGA
>CAZKSK010000555.1:0-1651 GCA_964555225.1 uncultured Bacteroides sp. | reverse complement strand
TTATTATTTTTGTAATTAATAATAATGTACAAGTGAAGATTTGACAAAATGTAATTGTGCAGATAATTTATGGTAAAATATAAACTTTTTATTATTTTTGATATCTAAAATTTATTTTAAACTATATGTTAAATAAAATGATTAAAGCTGTTTTTAAACCTGTTCCATCTGATTGGGAAAGGAAACCATATTTTGATTATTATTATTATACAATCAAATCAAAGTACAATGTAAATTATCATATGGATATTACAGAGCTTTTGAGTGGGGTCAGAAATCTGAATATACGATTTTATCCTACATTTATATATGTAATTATGCGTATTGTCAATCAAAACAAAGAATTTAGAATGAGTTTTGATGAAAATAACATATTAGGTACATGGAATTATGTTGTTCCTTCATATACTATTTTTCATAATGATAATAAAACATTTTCTGATATATGGAGTGAATATACTCCTGTATTTAAGGATTTTTACAATCAAGTTGTTGAAGACGAAAATACATATAAGGATGTCAAAAAAATTAGGGCAAAAGAAAATAGACCTCCGAACTTTTGTCCGATTTCAGCCGTTCCTTGGTTAAGTTTTCAAAGTGTAAGTCAAGATACCTATTCTGAATCGTCACTATTATTTCCGATTATCCGGTTTGGAAAATATTATAAACATGGGGACAACGTATTACTTCCGTTTTCAATGTTTGTAAACCATGCTGTAGCAGATGGATATCACACTTCCAAATTAATTAATGAAATAGAAGATCTTTGTAAGAGATCAAAAGAATGGTTGAGCGTGTAAGTATATATAATTCTTTATTAGGATTAATTGCCGGAAAAAGATCAAAAATATTTAAAAATATAGATTGGTATGATTTGGTATTTGGTTTAATTCAAAAGGATATGGAGTTATATAACGGAGAAAATACGGAATTAATAAAAAAAGAATTTAAGAAAAACGGATTTCCTGTTGAAAAAATAAAAACGAATATTAAGCAGAATATCCGATGATATGAATTGTCACTTTAGAGTCTATTTGTCGGAGATCTTTATATTGAAAGCCTGTGGATAAATTGTAATATAAATTTGGTAATCATTGAAAAATAAAAAGGCGCAGATCGAATGATCTGCGCCTTTTCCATAACAAAGATGTATTTAATGAGCTCTGAAATTCCATTTGGAATTGTCACTGTTCATATCAAATTTTGCAAGTGTCGGTGTGCTATCGCCAGATGAAATCAAAGCTAATTTTTCTTTTGAATTTGGAACGATCTTAGGCATTATCCTATATGTTCCGTCTGTCAATTGATCAATTCTCCATAACTGTTCCGGTGCTCCTGTAAATGTTGGAACTGTTATTACTTCAGCGTCAGCTGTTGCTGCCAGTGCACGATCTGTTCCTTCTATTACTATTTTATAATAAGGTCCTCCGAGATATCCTCCTGCATCGGGAACTGCTGTGATTGTCCATTTCTGATGCGGACGGAACATATAATCACCTATTCTTACGTTAATGTTTCCTGTCGGCCATGTGTTAATTACATCTGCTAATTTCTGAGATGGAATAGGTTTAACCGGTTCATCATTGTTGCGGTTGAAGAATCCTCGCATACTACCTTGCATTCTTACAAAATCGACTGCTAATTCCAAGGC
>CAZKSK010000554.1:0-1653 GCA_964555225.1 uncultured Bacteroides sp. | reverse complement strand
TCCGTTTTAGGGGTAGTTATCGAAACGGAAAAATATCCCAAACCTTTAATATGTATACGGTTACCGTCTTTCAATGTACGAATGAGAAAATGGGATAATCCGTCCAATACGGCTACGATATCAGTAGAAGTCACTGTAGAGGGATGTGACATTCCTTCCAATACTTCTTCAAAATCAATAGTTTTTGCTCCTGCTACTCTCACATGGTAGAACTTTTCTTCTCCTCCGGATCTCGTTTGGGGAGTATCGTATACATCAAACTTAATCATTTTGTTTTTTCTTTAGTTTTTCTTTTCCTGTTCTTTTATAAAAATATCGTACCATAACTGTGACTCTCATGTCTCACATATATGGTATATGTATATCACATATGTGAGACTCATGTGCCATATATGTGGTACAATAAATGGATGCGTACAAAAATACGGTTTTATCTTTATATAAACAAGTAAAGATCGTGATAAACAGGTAAGTTAAAGAAGATCAATGCAGTATGAAGTAAATATTTGGAAATCCTATTTTCACAATAGTAACTTTGAACAAAAATGTTTATAAATAATGAATACAAAGAAACAAACAAAATTGAAGACCGTCATGCGTCAGTTGCATGAATTTTTCACGGAGAATTATGAAATTCGTTATAGTGTAATTAGCGAACAGTGTGAATATCGCAGCCTAAAAGAGTCGGATGAGTTCAAACCGGTTGGTGAAAGGGATTTGAATTCGCTGATTATGGCCGCTATCGAAGCAAATATCGAATGCATGGACAGAGATGTGAAACGTTATTTGCATTCTTCTCTAATTCCTGTTTACGATCCGATTAAAGATTACTTAAGTGCCCTTCCGGTTTGGGATGGCAGGGACCGAATTCGTCCTTTGGCAAAGAAGGTCAGTACGGAGAGAATGTGGATAAGTATATTTCATCGATGGATGCTGGGCATGGTTGCGCAATGGGTCGGAAAGAGCGAGATGCATGGGAACTGTCTGACTCCTATTCTTTATAATGCCCGACAGGGTATCAAGAAATCTACCTTTTGTCGTTCACTCTTGCCACCGGAACTTCGTCATCTCTATACGGATGAGTTTGATGTGACCATTGAAAGCAGTTCCGTGAAAAAAATGTCTTGTTTTGCTCTTATCAACATTGATGAAATAAATAGAATGACCGAAACAAAAATGGCAAAGTTGAAAAATCTTCTCCAGATGGCCGATGTGAATATCCGCAAACCTTATCAGAAGAATTATACCCGTCAGCCTCGAAGAGCTTCTTTTATCGGTACCAGCAATTTTCGGGAAATCCTTACCGATTCTACCGGCAGTCGCCGTTTCTTTCCGGTTGAAGTGGCGCACTCTATCATCATGTATCGATTGAACTATCTTCAGATCTATGCTCAGTTGAAGGAGGAACTGGATCGGGGAATACGATATTGGCTTACTTCAGTGGAAGAGGTCCGGCTGACGGACAGAAATCTGGCATTTACACGTCGCCCTCTTGAAGAATCATTGTTTTTCAGTTGCTTCAATCTTCCTGGAAAAGACGAAAACGCCCAGCAACTTTCTATCACCGAAATTTATGAAATACTGAAAAAGAAGAGTCCTTCTACCATGCGAGACATGAAGATCGAAACTTTCGGCAAGCATCTTTCCATGATG
>CAZKSK010000553.1:0-1661 GCA_964555225.1 uncultured Bacteroides sp. | reverse complement strand
AATATTCCATTCATCTTGTAAATATAATCCACTTTGCCCAAATGAGACCTCAGCAGCAGGATTAGTTTGTCCATTATAACCATATGTTAAACCAAAAGCTATTGGAGCTGCTCCATTCTGAAAATCAGAAAATGACGCATATTTATAATACCCCGTTCCAAAACGCATAAAACTATTTAATGCTTTTTGATATTCATAACTTAACCCACCTATAATTTTATGTTTTCCAACCGAATATATAATATTATCCTGAACATTAATGACCTTGTTTTTTACTGCATTATTCCACGAAAACAGTTCATAACCAGCACTCATAAAGGCATTTCCACTACCGTCCCAGATATCAATAAAAGGGAATGGAGACGAATCTGTACTGCGAATATCTTGAATATTAGAATATGTAAATAGCAATCTATTTGATAAATCATTATTAAAACGACTATTTAATTCTGCAGTTAATGACCAGACTTTATTATCCATACTATAACATGCATTTCTAAAAGAAAATGCATCTTTAGAAATACGATTAGACGAAGCCTTTGTACCAACTGTTGATGTCCCATTTGTAGAAATATCTTGAGAATTCTTCGTAGTATTAAAACGAACGCTAAATTTATGTTGATCACTAATATTCCAATCTATTCTAGCCAATAATTTATAATTTTTAGTTCCACCATCATAATTATCATAGGAACCTGCATTATATCCATATTTAGAACTCAGAATATCCGAAAAAGCTTTCATATCTGCAGCTGTAATACGACTTATCATCTGATCAGCATTTGCAACCCCATCAGTTGAAAGCTTCCATTTTGTTATAGGTGATGGTGCATTTTCATATTCTCCATTTACAAAGAAAAATAATTTATTTTTAATAATAGGCCCACCTATCGTAAAACCATATGTTTCTTTTGATTCTTTTGACCTTGTTCCTAAATCATAACCATCAACAGAATTTCCTCTTAAATGCTGATTGCGCTGATAGGTATATGCCGATCCTTTAAAAATATTAGTTCCTGATTTAGTAATGGCATTAATACCGCCTCCAACAAAATTCGTTTGTCTTACATCAAAAGGAGCTACAACTACTTGAACTTCTTCTATTGCATCCAAAGAGATAGGGTTACCGCCTCCTGGTAAATCATTTGAAAGACCAAAATTATTATTTAAATTAGCACCATCAATTGTAAATGAATTAGTTCTTCCATCACGACCAGACAATGAATTATTAGCACCTGAATACGGAGATAAACGAGTAAAATCTGAAAGACTTCTATTAATAGACGGTAATAACGTTAATTGTTTATTCGATATATTGGTTGAAGCTCCTGTTTTAACATTATTAAATTTTGATGACGAACCAACAACAACAACTTCATTCATTAACTCAGAAGACTCTTTTAAGTTCGCATTTAATGAGAAGTTCTCACCTAATCTAAGTAAGACATCTTTAAATTTAATTGTAGCATAGCCTACATAAGAAATCTCAACAGAGTATACACCTGTACGCATTCCTTGAATGGTATATAAACCATCCATGTTTGTAATTGCTCCATAATGAGTACCAGATTCAACATGGACAGCTTGAATCGTAGCTCCAATAACAGATTCACCTTCTGATGAAACTCTACCACTTAACGATGCTGTTGTTACTTGTGCCA
>CAZKSK010000552.1:0-1675 GCA_964555225.1 uncultured Bacteroides sp. | reverse complement strand
ATAATGCCATGGAACCGTCTTCCCCTCGAATAATATCCACTCTATACTTTTCTTTCCTACCGTATTCAGCATTATAAGCAAAAACCAATCCGCGAACACTAAGTTCAGGACGTTTAAAATGCTGAATATACAGGAAGATATCCCTACATAATTCGAAGATAATGAGTCCTAATCGGGAATGATTCTTATCAGGGAAATAACTCCATAAAGAAGAGACGCAAGAAACCCCGGGCTTTTGTAATTGTTCCATCATTAAATCAATGTAATGGGAAGGATAAATAGTATCTGCATCAATATCGAAATAAAATTTACCTTTCGAATGTTGCAATCCGCAACGTCGTGCATATCCGCAACTATGTTGATATTCTGTGTAGAAGGGAATGCCTGAAGCTATAAAAATTTCTTCTGTCCGGTCTTTGGAGTCATTGTTAACTCCGATAATTTCAATAGGCAATTTACATTGCATTTCACTGATAGCCCAAAGACAAGCCTGCAAGTGTTGTTCTTCGTTATAAGCAATAACAACTAAAGAAGCTATGGGATTTTCACTCTGCATGGCAGAGAGTCTTTCTTTGGTCTTCTTTATTATATGTTCCGGTACTTGGTCAAAAGGTTTATCATAAATACTTAAGTATTTGTCATACCAGCTCATTCCTTCTCCTTTGTTAATTCGTTAAACAAATCAATCCACTGTTGCATAATTTTTTCTTTATCAAAGCGTTTCACGTTTTCCCTTGCTTTTTTACCCATGGAAATTCTTTCATCTTCATGTTCTATCAGGTAACATATTTTGTCTGCAAGTTGCTCAATGTTTCCGTTTTCTACAAGAAAACCATCTTCTCTGTCTTTAATGATATCTTTAGGACCGCACGGACAGGCAAAAGAAACGACAGGCAGTCCACAACTCATGGCTTCAGCTAAAACTAATGGAAGACCTTCATATCTGGAACTTAATATAAAGATAGAACTCTCTAAATATTCTTCATAAATATTTTTTGCCGGTAAATTACAGGTAATATACCCGGATAATTTTTTTTGTTCAATTAAATTTTGATATATCGTCCTATTACCGTTTCCATATATATTCAGTTCCCAACTTGGATGTTTGGTGTGAACAATAGACCAAGCATCTATTAACAGATCAAATCCTTTTTGCCAAGTATACCTTCCTATAGCGATTATTTTTTTATTTATACAAGAAGAGGATTTTGCCGGATAATATGTTAAAGGATTATGTATCACATCTATATTATCCAAATTACCCCAAGCTTTTTTGTCTTCTTGTGTCAAAACTATAAATTTATCTAACTTTTTAATTTGTTTCGTTAGATTCTCTCTCCATCTTTTAGTGATATAATGATTAATAAATGAAGGAATAAATTTTTTTTGAAATATTCTATAATGACTTTTTCCAAAATGAATTTCACCTACTTTTTTACTTCCGTCTTCAATTTCATTTAAAAAGTTAATTTCCCTTCTTAAAGTCGAAACAGTAATATCCGGATGAATCTTCATCAGATAATTTGTAAAATCTTTTTTGTACCTTCTTTGTTTTTTTTGATATGCAAAAATTTTTTTCCACATTGGCATCGTATCCAATTCATCGAAATTTATATCAAAATTTACATATTTAACCGTAGAATGAATCTTATAATACCATGGAGCGTCTTTTTTT
>CAZKSK010000551.1:0-1676 GCA_964555225.1 uncultured Bacteroides sp. | reverse complement strand
TCATACGTTTTCAGCGGGCTTTGAATATGCTCGAAAGTAATTCATTAAACAGTTTGACCGCAGTTGCTTATGAATGTGGCTATTTCGATCAATCACATATGATTAAGGATTTTAAAGCCTTTTCCGGGTATACTCCGAGTGAATATATTGCCGTTTGCCCTCCGCATTCCGATTATTTCAGTTGATTATATTTGTCTCTTTTTTACAATTCTGTAATTTTATAATGATTTATTTTTGTCCACTCATAAATATATATTTTTAAGGTATGGACAAAAAAGAATTAATTGAAAAAGCGAAACTACACTTGTATGTATTATGTTCTGAAATCGGAGAACGGCGTGTAGGAAGCGAAGCAAATCGTGAAGCAACTACGTATGTCGAGAATTTCCTGAGAAAATCAGGTTGGCAAACCGATGTAACGGAGCTATCAGTTATCGATTGGCAAACAAATGGTGCTACACTGACATGTAGATCCCAATCGTTTGAAGTATTTTCCTCTGATTATTCATTAGGCTGTTCCGTGGAAGGAGAGTTACTTGCCATAAAAACCTTAACCCAATTGGGAAATATGTGTATTCGAGATAAGATCATCCTCTTGTATGGTGAAATAGCCACTCAGCAGATTGCTCCGAAGTATTTTCCTTTTTGGAATCCAGTAGAGCATCAGCATCTTATTTCCATATTGGAGGAGGGTCATCCGAAAGCCTTGATCTGTGCAACCGGACGCAATTCGGCTACGGCAGGCGGAGCTTACCCATTCCCATTGTTCGAGGATGGTGATTTTGATGTTCCTTCAGTTTTCATGAAAGATATAGAAAGTGAAAGATTGCTTGCTCATGTAGGACAGAGAGTTAAATTGAATTCTTTGGCAACACGTATTCCCGAAACGGCATTTAATGTTATTGGTCGGAGAGAAAACAATAATATGAAAAAACGGATTGTTATTACAGCTCATATTGATACGAAAATCGGCACACCCGGAGCAATAGACAACGGAACTGGCGTGACAGTTCTGCTATTATTGGCAGAGTTATTGAAAGATTATCCCTCCAAATATTCCATCGAGTTGGTCTTTTTTAACGGGGAGGATTATTACGGTGCATCTGGACAGGTCAAGTATATCGAACAAAATGCAGGTAGGTTCAGTGACATTTTTTTGAATATCAATATAGATGGGGCCGGGTATAAGGACGGCTTTTCTTGTTTTTCCCCTTTAGAATTGTCGGAAGAGATGTTAGATATAATGCATGAAGTGCTTTGGAATACTCCCGAGTTGGTTGAAGGATTACCATGGTATCAGGGTGACCACAGTTTGTTCCTACAACAGGGTTGTCCGGCTGTTGCCGTAAGTTCCCAATTGTTTATCGAGAATATGGATTGCCAGGAAATTACGCATACTTCCAAAGATAACCTTACTATAGTTAATTATGAACGGGTGGCAGAATGCGCTCTTGGGATTGTTGAGTTAATCCATAAATTGTCAAATTGTAATTAGCCTATTTTTATTGAAAAAGAAGGTTTGTATATAGTAACCGAATATAATAAATAGAAAAAAGTTACCATTGCTGTCGGTTCACTTTTAACCTCCAACAATGGTAATTTCATTTTCTTTTTTTGTGAATAATGAAGGTTGTTCATATATTTCAGGTTTGTAGAATTTCATTTTGGTATCTATT
>CAZKSK010000550.1:0-1676 GCA_964555225.1 uncultured Bacteroides sp. | reverse complement strand
TTGTTCCCGTATTATAAAAAACATATCGGCAAAATTTACTGACATTATGGATCTCTCCACCTCAAATGATTTTGCCTCGGCAAATTTTGTTTTCATTGAAGAGGGGGACAAATGCATCAAACTGAGATTTTTTAACAGGAGTATGCTGTTTCCTATAGTAGTGAGGAGGGAGCCTCAAGGTGCGAGGGTTATTAATCTTAATTCCTGTAACGGGTTCTGGAAACCTGAAAAAGGTTATTTACTCGGCAGTGATATAAAAAGCCTGATACAGGAAGATGCTTATTTAAATACTCCTGAATGCTGCTTTGACTTATACCAGGGTGATATGATCCTTTTTTACACTGATGGTATAACTGAAGCTTTTGACTGTAGAGCTGATAATTCACAGTATGGCGAGAACAGACTTGAACAGAAACTGATTGAGATGTGCGACCTGCCTCCACAGCTTGTAATTAACAGTCTTTTTGATTCAGTTTATGATTTCATCGGGAGTCATGAACATCAGAAGGATGACATGACAGCAGTTCTTATAGATCTCCCCCCGTTAGAATAAAAGAATAATTAAGCTGCCGGTTTAATATAATTCTTCACAGTAAATATTTACTTGACAGAGCCCCTTTATATTTGAATTTTATTTATTCCTTAAATAATCATTAGTCTAATCAATTTGTTTTTTTGTCTTCCGGGATGTAAATCCCATGCATCTGGTGGTATGACTATATTTATAAATATTTTTTATAGAAGGGGGTTTTATGGAGAAAATATTAGAAAAAATAAAGAGACTAACCCTCCAGCATGATCAAATTCCGCCTGACGTTGTCCGTGAGAAGGATATAAAATTAGGGCTGAGAAATCCTGATGGCTCAGGTGTTGTTGTCGGTATCACTACAAAAGGGAGAGTAATAGGTTACGAAAAGGTTCATGATGAAAATGATCCGTCGAAAACCAGAGTTGTACCTGTTGATGGAAAACTGTATTATTGCGGATATGATGTTAATGATATAATTGAAAATAATGAAAAGAATAAAAGATTCGGGTTTGAAGAGGTGGTGTACCTGCTGCTCACCAGCGTTCTCCCTGATAAGTCAGATTTTACTAAATTTACAGGTGAACTTCATAGAAGATCAAAACTTTCCAACATGGAGAGACGTATAATAATTGAAGAAGTTGAAAATTTCAACCAGATGTATGCCCTGCACAGTGTCATCTCTCACCTGAGCAGGTGCGATAATGATCCTGACACAAATGATTTTTCAAGCATCACTGAACAGTGTATTAATGTAATAGCCAAAGCTCCGGTTATTGTGGCGAATAACTATAGTGTTTATAAATACCGTAAAGGTGACGATTTGCGCCTTGCCAGATCCAGGGAACATCTCTCAATGGCTGAGAATTTTCTTTATATGCTTACTGGAGAGATGCCTGACAGGGAAGAGGCTCTGATGTTTGATTCCTGTATGGTTATGCACGCTGAACATGGTGGCGGTAATAACTCAACTTTCACAGTAAGAACTGTTTCTTCAAGTGGAGCTAATACATACATGGCGCTTGCCGCCGGGGTGGCATCTCTTAGCGGCCAGTTCCACGGCGGAGCCAATGAATCAGTTATGTCGATGATGAGACAGTGTCAGAAAGATATTAAGGACTGGAGCAGTGAAAAACAGATAAGGAAGTAT
>CAZKSK010000549.1:0-1678 GCA_964555225.1 uncultured Bacteroides sp. | reverse complement strand
TTTTTGCCTTTATCTCTTTGTCTCATGTTTTTTAAATTCTCTTTGCGACTTTGCGACTTTGCGAGAGACCTGAAAGGTGAAATTAATGACTAAACCGGTTTATTTAGCTTTAGATATAGACGGAACAATTTATGACGCGGGAAATATCCTGGAGGAGGCCTTTGCTGAGGCTGTGGACTCACTCCTGAAATCCGGGGAGTATGGCAATGTTAAAGCTCCATCAAGAGAGGCTATTACCGCAACCCTGGGGTATCCCCTGGAGAAAATATGTCTCATGCTCTTCCCTGAGCTTGGTGCCGATGCACGTGATTTTCTTTCACTGCGGTGGACTGAGAACCTGGTTTCTCTTATCAGGCAGAAGAAGGGGGAGCTTATTTCAGGTGTGGAGGAGACTGTTCCACTGCTTTTTAATGCAGGGTACAGGATGCTTGTGGCTTCCAACGGCGCTCAAGCCTATGTTGAGGCTATTCTTGAGACCTATGACCTGAAAAAGTACTTCTCGGAGCCCTTTTTGTATGCTGAGGGTGATATCCGCAACAAAACTGATATTGTGGGGATATATCTGAAGGAGCTTGATTACAGCCAGATCATAATGGTTGGGGACAGGCTTACAGATCTTGATGCCGCAAAAATTAACGAGATCCCCTTTATCGGGTGCGCTTTCGGCCATGCGGGGGAGGAGGAGATTGCAGGGGAGAGGTATATTATCCATGATTTCAGGGAGATGGGGGGAGTTGTGGAGGAGATTCTGAAGTTCAATGGTTGATTTTTTTGATGTGTATTTGCGGATTTTTGTGAAAAATCATTAACAGTTGAAGCATTTTATACTTGTGAAAGTATTAAAGTTCTTTTTCTTTTTTATTATTTATTTGGCTTGCAATTTATAACTATAAAGTGTAACTAATGGGTAAATAAGAGTCAAAATTAAAATATGAGCGCATTAATCATTAAAGGTTTTAAAACAATAATATACGCTGTAACTATCTGCTTCATGTTTTATTTTTTTACAGGGTGTTCAAAGGAAGCAGCTACTGTGGTTGTATCACCTGTAACAGGAACCTTGCCGTCAGAAGATACAGGAACACTATATCCCATGATCCAGAAAGTTTATCCTGGAACACTTCAGTCTCTTGATATCCCGCAATCATACCCTGATGATGTATCTCCTGAATACCCCGGGATTGTTATTGTTTTTTCACATATTATGGAGAATGATAATGGCGAGATGAATACAGCAATAGAGCTGGTGGATGTTTCGTCAGATCAGATCGCAATAGATGTTCAGCCTTCCTCTTCTTCCAGATATTTTACGATCTTACCGGTTTCAGGAAATTTAAATGCTGACACCGAATATGTTTTAAGAGTTTATAAATATGCTGCTGCTGAAACTGCAATTGCAACAGCGTCTGTTTCAAGAGACAATGACAGAGCTTTTATTGAAACTTCTCTTAGGCATGGCCTTTCTGATAAAGAGCTTGTCACAATAACCGGATTCACTGGTAGTCATTCAGGCTATAATGCCAGTCTTGTTTCTGTGACAGTAGAAAGTTCAACAGAATTTTCATATTCCAATTCGGGATTTGATGAGGATACAACAGATGATACGGACGGCAGTGTAAATATTTTCAGCCGGACACTTGTCTTCAATAATCTTGTGACACCTCCGGCTGTAACAATA
>CAZKSK010000548.1:0-1681 GCA_964555225.1 uncultured Bacteroides sp. | reverse complement strand
GTTTGTAAGGCGGTCTAACACGGTCTAGGACCTACCGCCGATCCAAAGCGGTAACTCCATCTATATGTATATAATATCATCCCCAAAAACATACGTCAATTAACCGCCCCTTTTAAAAAAGGGGGTATTTTTATGCCAAAAATTAAAGGAGGTCGCGATTTTGGAAGCTGTATTAACCATTTTTATGTTTGCGTTACCGTTTTTAATAGCGGGGATATATTTGTTGCCAACTATTATTGCTTTTGCCAGAAAGAATCCTAACAAAATTGCAATAATGGCACTTAATATTTTGCTTGGCTGGACTTTTATCGGCTGGGTAATATCATTAGTATGGGCTATGGTTAATAATAACACAAATACTGCATAGCTATTGGCCACCTACGCAATAATTGTAATCAATTGATTACAGTAATATAACATGCTATACTTTAATTAATCTATTGGTCGAGGAGAATTATATATGACTATTTCATCACAAGAAGAGGTAGTGCGGTTAATAACAAAAATAAAACTATTATTAGTAAATAATAAATATGATTTTGTTCCTCGCAAGGTTAATATGGAAGCATTAACTGAACTTGGTTGGACAATAGATTATTTTTTAAAGATTATTTAATGCAATTAACTTTAATAAACTACGTTAGCGGACCAGAATCAGACAGAGATATCTATAAAGATGATTTATGGGTATTCGGGGATGATATAGAAGGCGAACAGTATTACATAAAAATTAAAATACGAGCCCTAGTTGAGCAGGAAGTGGTTTGTATTTCATTCCATAAGGCAAATTTCACTTTGAAGTTTCCATGGAAATAGGAGGTTTTTAACATGAAGAAAGCTTACTGTCCAGTATGCCAAAATACCGTCCCCGTTAAAGCTATATCTAAAAAAGAAACTTACCCAGTACGTGGTGTCGACATAACCATAGACGCCACAGTATTAATTTGTGAGACATGCGGAGAAGACATTTTCGATTTGGAGTTAGATAATGCTAATTTAAGTAAGGCGTATGAGGTATATCGTAAACAGTATGGGGTACTATCCAGTGAGGATTTAAAGCGTTTAAGACAAAAGTATAATATTAGCCAACGAACCTTGGCTAAACTATTAGAATGGAGTCCAGCTACAATATATCGCTACGAAAAAGGAAATTTACCTACTCCTGCACATAACGAATGTCTAAAGCGGCTTTATGATCCTATGGAGTTTATGAACCTATTAAGAGATAAAGAATTTTTGTTAACAGATAATGAAAAAAGGAATATTCAAATCGATGCTGAAATTTCAAATCGTTTGGACTCCTACGAAATTAAACTACCGGATTTATCTCCTTGTATTGAAAACGGATTTAAAACATTGGATATCAATAAGTTGCTTAATATGACTGTTTACTTTACACAAGGTGGATTATCTAAAACTGCATTAATGAAACACCTATGGTTATCTGATTTTACTCACTTTAGAGAATATGGAACATCTATTAGCGGAGCAGTATATGCTGCATTACCGAATGGCCCAGCTTTAGATAACTGGTTACTGTTTTTACAATTTGCAGTAAATGAAGAAATGATTGAATTGGAACCAATATACTATAATAACATGGAAGCTGAAATAGTAAAGGCTATTGGGTCTCCCCAAGCAGATTGTTTTACGTCCATTGAGCTTTCTACTATTGAAAAAG
>CAZKSK010000547.1:0-1690 GCA_964555225.1 uncultured Bacteroides sp. | reverse complement strand
CACTTGGATCATTAAAGTTAATCGAAATGCAAAAATCGCAGCTGAACGAGATCTATGTTAATGCGATATCTGGGTCTGTGATGGAAGATCCCCCAGCAAGGCTAATGCCCTCGCCGCCTCCCAAGCCTTACATGTTTCTTGACAGGCAACATAACCTAAAACTGTCCTTTCTTAATGATCATTTTGAAACTCTTGCCAGTATACATCAAGGCAAAAAGCGCAGCGATTTAGAATATTATAGTAAAACGTTGTTCCGTTTGCTTAGCATTACATATCAGGAATTGCATTATGAAGCTATGCCAGCTCATATTTATGTTCATAATAGCACTAGAAACATTATTGTTCATTTCCCATATAATCGCGATTTCGATTACCCTTCTGTTGTATATCAACAGATTCAAGCAAAGACAAATGGGGCTGCTTGGCTTTT
This sequence comes from uncultured Bacteroides sp., assembly GCA_964555225.1. Classification (GTDB taxonomy): domain Bacteria; phylum Bacteroidota; class Bacteroidia; order Bacteroidales; family Bacteroidaceae; genus Phocaeicola_A. Next base: position 1,260 of record CAZKSK010000547.1, on the reverse strand, counting down.
TGAGCGTGATATTGATAATAAGAGATTGCTACCTGCACCAAAATGGCAAACAGAAAGTTTTGCCAGCAGTCTTGCGAATCTAATAGAGCAATATCATAGCTTTCAATCTGGCGAGACAACTGAAATGACGTACGTCTCCGCATATTGTTCAAATCGCATGCTTCTTTCTGGCGAAATCGATGATTTGCTATTTAGTCTTGACACATATAAAACAAAATTGCTAATAATTATGTCTTCTCATATCGTAAGATATCTATCTGACGAAACCCTGATTGACAACTGGGTACCTAGTCTAGGTAATCTGCGTATATGCATTTATTACTCACGGTCTGAAAACGAAATTGAACAAAGTCAACTTGATACAGCAATCAAAAATCTATTCAGGAAGATACCTGAAAGTAAAAAACCCTTTATTAATATTCGTGAAATAGATGATCATTATGACAGAACCGTAATAATCGCTAACCCTGGATTTGTTATTGGTTCAAGATTTGAGTATATTCCATGCTTTACCGGCGATTTTTTACTCAAAGAAATTCCATTTATATCTTTTGATTCATCTCTTGTCAGCAAGTGGAGCGATTTGATATCAAAATATATTGAGCAACTTTGAATATTACGAAAGAACTTTTACATAAATCCTTCTTGTCTGCATCCATATCATATGACTATGATATGTTATTAGTTCACCATTGTTTCGTTTTTTTGTCTACCCATTGAGTAAATCCTTCATTTGTAGGCATCTCAAAATCCTCTAAAAACAGATGCTGGTTCCGTTTACAGACTTTTCTAAAAGCTGATATATAGCTCTTAAGGGTTGCTTCCTTGAAGCCTCTTCTCCTAAACAATTCTAGTAGCTCGTAAATATGTTCCGTTTTTATTTGCTTTGTATTTTTAATGCCGTATTCCCACTCCATGTAGACGGCAAGCCGTGCAAATTGGCTCTCGCTCCCTCCCTCTACACGATGTTCGTAAAAATCAAGCATAAGTGCATTACCTATACCACCTGTAGTATAGACTTCATCGAGTGCATCGAAAAAATCTTTGGGCATTTCTTCTTCACCTTTCAAATATTTTATCGTTTCGTAAGTAACTTTACGTTTACCAAATCCTTTCATTGGAACAGGCCATTTCATCGAATATAGTTTAGGCCCGTTTCTACTCATCGATACATTCAATGGTCGAGGGGAAATGACCTGAATTTACGACCAACGGACGATGATATTGTTTAAAAATGAACCCCTTCACAATATAGTATCT
>CAZKSK010000546.1:0-1702 GCA_964555225.1 uncultured Bacteroides sp. | reverse complement strand
TAGTAAATTCCTTCAAAGTCATTTGGCGGTCGATAATTTTCTTTAAAGCTCCAATAGCAGCATCTACAGGTCCATTACCTTCTGCTGAAGCCGTAAACTTCTCTCCCGAGACATCCAAACCCAAAGCTGCAACAGAACGAACTCCAACTCCACTTGTGACCTGCAAGAAATCAATTTTAATTCGATGATTCAAGCTACGGTCAGCACCTGCCAATACTAAAATATCATCATCATGAATTTCTTTCTTCCTATCTGCCAACTTAAGAAAATCTTCATATACCTTATCCAATTTCTCAGAAGACAACTCAACTCCCAATGCAGAAAGACGATGATTGAGAGCAGCTCTTCCACTTCGTGCCGTCAAAATGATGGAATTATCATCAATACCTACATCATGCGGGTCTATAATTTCATAAGTCTGCACATTCTTTAAAACTCCGTCCTGATGTATTCCGGAAGAATGCGCAAAAGCGTTCCTCCCGACAATTGCCTTATTCGGTTGCACCGGCATATTCATCAAACTCGATACCATGCGACTCGCCGGATAGATCTTCTTCGTATTGATATCAGTATCAACGTCCAAGTCCTTATGACTTTTAAGAATCATCACGACTTCCTCCATTGAAGTATTCCCGGCTCTCTCACCTATACCATTTATAGTAACCTCCGCTTGACGAGCTCCATTTAATATTCCAGCCATAGTATTAGCTGTTGCCATACCCAAATCATTATGGCAATGTGTAGAAATAATGGCTTTATCTATTCCATCCACATGATCACACAAATATTTTATCTTCGCACCAAATTCATCCGGCAAACAATAACCTGTGGTATCCGGTATATTCACAACCGTTGCACCAGCCTTAATTACAGCTTCAACCACTCTTGCCAGATATTCATTATCCGTACGCCCTGCATCTTCTGCATAAAATTCAACATCATCCACATATCTACGTGCATATTTTACAGCAGCAACCGCTCTCTCTATAATTTCTTCACGTGTGGAATTAAACTTATATTTAATATGATAGTCGGACGTTCCAATTCCCGTATGAATCCTTTTATGCTTTGCAAATTTCAAAGCATCTGCCGCAACATCAATATCCTTTTCAACAGCACGCGTCAAAGCACATATTGTAGGCCATGTGACCGCTTTAGAAATTTCTATTACCGAATTGAAGTCACCCGGACTTGAAATTGGGAAACCTGCTTCAATCACATCTACGCCTAACGATTCCAAAGCCTTAGCTACCTGAATTTTTTCTACGGTGTTCAACTGGCAGCCGGGTACTTGTTCGCCATCCCGAAGCGTCGTGTCAAAAATAAATAATTTATCTTTCATATCCATCTTAAAAATTATAATTTTCTTATAAAAAAAGCCTTTCGCACTCGGAAGTGAGAAAGGCTTTAAAATATCTTTTGTTTATCAATATCACGCACAAAGCTCACTTCCGACTAAATCCTTTAGTAGAATAATAATGCCCTGTAGCAAAATATTGATATAACTGTTAATCATATTTTTTTGTTTTGACGATGCAAAAGTAATGTTTATAATTGAAATATAAAAATAAAATGAAAGTTTTTTATTAAAAAATATTTCGAATTATAACTTATCGTATTCTTTTTAAGCGTATACCTGATATCTATAAAAAGCAAAACCCCCGTAATGCAATCATGCATTCGGGGGTTCTTTTTAAGACGG
>CAZKSK010000545.1:0-1707 GCA_964555225.1 uncultured Bacteroides sp. | reverse complement strand
TAGGCACAGATGGCGCCGCTACCTTCTCCCAAACGTAATCCCAGGTTAAGAAGAGGTTTAACCTTTAAGTGATCGAGCAGCAATTTGTGACCAGCTTCATCTCCCTGGTGCCCGAAAACACAATAGTTTATAACCTCAGGATAAAGTTTGGATGCTGCAAGCACACAGTTGGTCATAATAAAACCATCTACCAGAATAATCATATTCAACTCGGCAGCCTGCAACATACCTCCTACAGCCATTATCATTTCAATACCCCCAAAGTAACGCATGACATTCATCGCATTTCTCTCCTCTTTGAAGTTATCTAGAGCTCGTTTCAATATGGTATATTTATGCATTACACCTCTCGAATCTAATCCGCTTCCAGCACCAACGCACTCAAGTAACGGAATACCGGCAAGGCAGGTCATCCACATGCTGGATGGAGATGTGTTACCTATTCCCATTTCACCGAAGCAAATAATGTTGCATCCTTCTTTGTGACATTCTTTTACGATTTCAGCTCCAATCTCAATGCATTGTTCAACTTCTAGGTCGGTAAGAGCTGATTCGTATAGGAAATTACGAGTACCTTTACGCACTTTGCGGGAGATAAGTCCGTCTATTGCCGGGAAATCATAGTCGATACCTCCATCAACTACCTTTAGAACAAAATTATGTTGACGGGCAAGGAAGTTGATGCCAGCACCCCCTCCAAGAAAATTACTGATCATCTGGCGGGTAACTTCTTTGGGCGAAAAGCTTACACCTTCATCAACGATTCCGTGATCGGCTGCAAATATAATACCGTGTGGCTTATGCAGTTCCGGATGAAGTGTTTGTTGAATCAACCCGATCTGAGTGGCGATATCTTCTAGAGTTCCCAACGATCCTTTGGGTTTGGTTAGGTCGTTTATTTTGAAAATAAGGGATTCAAGAATAGTCTGATCGGGAGTAGAGATGCGAAATGTTTTCATTTTCTGGCAATTTATTCTTTTAAAACAAGCGGAATGCCACTTGTCATCAATATTACTTTACCGGCTATACCGGCTATATGTTGATTAAACCAACCCTGCAGATCGGTAAATTTACGTTGTAGCTCATCGGCCGAAACGCCTCCCAGACCAATTTCGTTCGTAACAAAGATAAAGGTGGCATCCTGAGACGTCAGTTTCTCAAATTCTGTTTTTAGTTGAGATAGCGACAAGGCAACATCAGCCTTATTGTCGAAAAAGAAATTGGTTGCCCACAAGGTAACACAGTCAACCAATACAACCCTTCCGGCGAGGTTGAGTTTACTGAGAAATTTCTCTTCTTCCAGATTGGTCCATTCCGGTCCTCTGTCCGCCTGATGGCGTACAATCCGGGCACGGTGTTCTTCATCCCACACCCGGGATGTGGCCAGATATACAGGATTGGAAGATAAAGAAAGAGCCAGTTTCTGTGCGTAGCTGCTTTTCCCAGATCTTTGTCCTCCTGTAATGACAATTACGTTTTTGTTCATTTTTCGTTTTTACGCGGCGGCTTGCTAAATAGTTTCGTTGCTCCTAACTTGCCCTGAGCTCTAGGTGGACGTGCTTCGTGCGATTTGCCGGCAGCAAATCCGGGCTTGGCATCTCTCGATTTTGCTGATGTATTCTGACTTTTAGATTCGAACGGTTTCCCAGTACCACGCGACGGCCTGCCTTCGCTAAATTTACCAGCTCCACTTGTTTTAGAATCTCT
>CAZKSK010000544.1:0-1709 GCA_964555225.1 uncultured Bacteroides sp. | reverse complement strand
GTGCTGAAATCGTGAATGAAGAGAACTGGGGATTGCGCAAGCTTGCTTATCCTATCGACAAGAAGACGACAGGCTTCTACCAGTTAGTTGAATTCAAAGCAAATCCGGAAACTATCGCTACATTGGAAGTTAACTTCCGTCGTGACGAGCGTGTGATTCGCTTCCTGACTTTCCGTCAGGATAAGTATGCCGCAGAATACGCAGCAAAGAGAAGACATTTGAAATCATCTAAAGAAACAGTAAAGGAGAACTAATTATGGCAGCAGCACAATCAGAAATCAGATACTTAACTCCTCCCTCAGTAGACGTTAAGAAAAAGAAATATTGCCGTTTCAAAAAGAACGGTATCCGGTACATCGATTACAAAGATCCTGAATTCTTGAAGAAATTCCTGAATGAACAAGGAAAGATTCTTCCACGTCGTATTACTGGTACTTCATTGAAGTTCCAACGTCGTATTGCTCAGGCAGTAAAGAGAGCTCGTCACTTGGCGTTGCTTCCTTTCGTAACCGATTTGATGAAATAATTTTAAAAGGAGGAAACAGAATATGCAAGTTATTTTGAAAGAAGACGTAGTTAACTTAGGCTACAAAGACGATATCGTAACAGTTAAAGACGGTTACGGACGTAACTTTCTAATCCCCCAGGGTAAAGCTGTGATTGCATCAGATTCTGCTAAAAAAGTGTTAGCAGAAAACTTGAAACAACGTGCTCACAAGTTGGCTAAAATTAAGGCAGATGCTCAGGAATTGGCTGCTAAGTTGGAAGGTGTTTCACTTACAATTGGTGCAAAAACAAGTTCTACAGGAACAATCTTTGGTTCTGTAACAAATATTCAGGTTGCTGAAGCATTGGCAAAAGCTGGATTCGAAGTAGATCGTAAGATCATTTACATCAAAGAATCTGTAAAAGAAGTTGGTACTTACAAAGCTACTGTTAAGCTTCACAAAGAAGTTTCTGTTGAAATTTCTTTCGAGGTTGTTGCTGAATAATCAACATTCTAAAAATATAAAAGAGGTATATCATTTGATATACCTCTTTTTTTGTATCCTATTTTCCTCTATTATTTATAAATTATAGGATAGTGTCAGCCAGGTAACTCTGGAGTCGCGGTTCCGAATTTGTATTTGCTGAAATGAGCTGGTTTGAATTCGGGTTCTTTCTTCCATACTATCAAAAATATTATTTACACTCAGTGAAGCCTTAAGTTTCTTCTTTAATAGGTATTGAGCTATTCCGACATTAACACTATAGCGATTTTGTATTTCACCTTGAGCTGTAAGTTGATCTGAAATGTAATAACCATCAGTTTGCAACTGAGTGTTGGGTGTGAGTTGGAAAGATAACAGTGCTTTTGCAAGTAAACAGGTCATCTCCTTTTTCTCATCATATCCAATTGTACGACCATCAATCTGATCCCGGTAAATGTCAGACGAGGCACTCATTGACAGCCAATTGATGGGTTTCCAGTTTGTAGAAATCTCAATTCCCCAGGTATTACTATTTCCTGTATTTTGTTTTGTCCAACGAATTTCATCGTTTACTTGGTTGGCAATATCCATAATTCTGTTGCTCTTATGTCTATAATATATTGCCGGGGTAATGCTGAAGTAATTATTTGTGAATGCATAGGATGCTTCTGCTAAATGTATTACTTCAGGGGCCAAATCCGGATTACCCTGTTTAATATAGGTGATATCCGCCCTGTC
>CAZKSK010000543.1:0-1713 GCA_964555225.1 uncultured Bacteroides sp. | reverse complement strand
CATGGTTCGAAAAAAGCATCTTGTATCCGGAATCGTGCGTGTTATGTTTTTTCATTAAATGTGCCTCCTACAGGTAATACGTTTACCGGAAGCTGTAAGTAAAAAAAATATTGTGATGTATGACTTTTTTGTCGCATGCCCTCACCCGTCGCTGTCGCGCTTACCTGACGGACACGGAGGGACTAATGTCGCGGCTGCATGGATGCAGAGGAGCGACCTCTCCCGACGCGACAGTTCTTCTGTGCAGATACTCATACCCGGGAGAGGGGTTGTGGCAGAAACTATTTATGTAGATCTTAAAATTAGTAATAATTTATGTTACCCCTTCTCCCCTTCCATTCTTCAAAATGGGCGACGAACATGGACGTTCTAGTGTCGAGCGCGGGCAGGATGCCCAAAACAGCGCTCGACCGAAGGTGCCCGGCAGGGCGGATGAGGGCATGCGGTTGCAACGGGTATACTGTATTTTACTGTTTATCTTTAAGCTTTTCTATTGTATAAACAGGCAGACCGGTCACTTCTGCAATTTCTTTTAAAGGCATTTCTTTTTTCAATAGTTTTCTGGCGGTATCAATCCTCCCTTTTTCAATGCCTTTTTCAATGCCTTTTTCAAATCCTTCCCGTTTCAATTCTTCGCCATATTTTTTTAGTGAAGTGCTTAACATTGTTTTTACCTCTTCTATGCTTTTAATTTCATCAACCAGCTCCGGACTGCCAGGAAATCTATAAGCCAGCCAGCCGGTGAGCATATTATATTCTTCAGGTTTTTCACCCTTTATCAATTCGACAATAATATCTATTTCATGTTGCAAATCTTTTCCCTGACAATTTTCAGTATAAAACAAAGCGGCAACTGCATTATTAAGCCTGAAAAGAAATTCCCTGTCAAATTCATTTTCAGCTATCTTATAATACCTGAAATGCGGAATATATGCTCCCGGTATTGAATTTTCTATCAAATTATCCAACTCCTCGGGAGCAGTCCATTTTTTATCTCCGTTATAAAGCATAACAGGAAAAACGGCCGGCAGTTTTTTAAGTTTATGATTCCTTACAAGGTATTCGTATAATTCCGTAATATACCTGAGCATCCTCAGAGCCATAAACTTGTCAACAGTTGACTGAAATTCAAGCAGTATAAAGATATATACTTCATTCCCCTTGAAGTTAACCTTATAAATAATATCCGATTCCCTCTCTTCAAACCTGTCGGACACAAAAGATTTATCTATTCGTTCAAGGGAACCAAATTCCAGTTCATGTATCCATTCTTCATCAACGAAAGAAGTAAGCAGTTGGCGAACCATTTCATGGTTCGAAAAAAGCATCTTGTATCCGGAATCGTGCGTGTTATGTTTTTTCATCAAATATGCCTCTGAAAGTAATACGTTTTCGGGGGAGTAATTGATAAAAAATTTTTCGTGATTTCAGGATTTTTATATGAATTGACGCTCTGACCCCCGGGAAGGGCTCTGACCCCCGGGAACCTATAAAAAAATCTCACTATATAAAAAATGTAAGTAAAAATTTAACGAGAATTCACTACTAACAACAAATCACGTTACATAATATCCGGAATCAATAACAATATAACGCCTTGTGTAATGTACTTTAATTATTTGCTCTGAGCCAATTTATAAATTGATTCAAAAACATTTGCCGCTAAAATCAAAGCCAGCAAAATTCATCTTTTCATTAATGCTCTGAGCCCTA
>CAZKSK010000542.1:0-1719 GCA_964555225.1 uncultured Bacteroides sp. | reverse complement strand
TCAAGATCAAATCGGGTTCTTCTTAAAATTACTTCGTGGCGATGTTCTACAAAATGGGTAATTAAATCTTTAGTGTTCAGTGATTTTGGCCTTCCATTCACAAGAGCGATATTGTTCACGCTAAAGGATGTTTGCATCTCCGTTAGCTTGAACAGATGGTTTAAAACAACATTAGCGGTAGCATCTTTTTTGAGGATGATGACTATCCTCATACCTTTTCTGTCGGATTCGTCGTTGATATAAGAAATACCTTCCAGTCTCTTATCGTTTATTAAGTCGGCAATTTTTTTGATCATTTCCGCTTTATTGACCATATATGGTATTTCAGTTACAATAATACACTCACGTCCTGATGCTGTATATTCAATTTCGGTTTTTGCCCTAATAACGATTCTTCCTCTGCCGGTTTCACAGGCATCTTTTATACCTTGCTCGCCATAAATGATGCCTCCTGTTGGAAAATCTGGTCCTTTAATATAATTAAGTAGTTCCGTTGGAGTTATTTCTCTATTCTCAATATAGGCAATGGTGGCTTGAATGACTTCTGTTATGTTATGTGGAGGCATATTAGTTGCCATACCTACCGCTATGCCCGATGAGCCGTTTACCAAAAGCATTGGGATACGTGTTGGCAATACTGTCGGTTCTTTTAGGGAGTCGTCAAAATTACCCTGAAAATCAACAGTCTCTTTATCGATATCAGCCAATGTCTCTTCGGCAATTCTTTTCAGACGTGCTTCAGTATACCTCATTGCGGCGGGACTATCACCGTCAACTGATCCGAAGTTGCCCTGACCATCAACCAAGGGATACCTCATTAACCATTCTTGGGCCATTCTTACCATTGCTCCGTACACAGATGAATCGCCATGAGGATGATATTTACCTAAAACATCACCAACAATTCTTGCCGATTTTTTATATGATTTGTTTGAAAGTACGCCTAAGTCGGCCATACCGTACAAAACTCGCCTATGCACAGGTTTCAGGCCGTCTCGGACATCAGGCAAGGCTCTTGATACGATAACTGACATTGAATAATCGATGTAAGCCGACTTCATCTCTTCTTCAATGTTTACCTTTTTAATTTTCTCTCCATCTAACATAAGTAGCTGATAATTAATTAAGTAGTTAATTGCATCCAACCTTTGGACGCGAAAGTCGAAATTACTAAAATTTTGCCTATTTTTGGGTTTTTATTGACTGTTTTTTTAACACGAATTGTTTATAAAATAGGTATAGAATTTGCATGTGTTGTTTAGGGGGTAAATTTTGTGTGACAAACGAATATTTTTCGATTTGTATGACAAAATGACCTTTTTAGAATATTAATAAGTATAATTGACAGTTCGATATGGACGCAAAATTTTCACAAAGAGTAAAAGATATTTTAAGTTATAGCAAGGAAGAGGCTATTAGGCTGGGGAATAGCCATATAGGGCCTGAACACCTTTTTTTGGGAATACTTAGAGATGGAGAAGGAGTCGCTGTAGACATCCTTATTAAAAAAGGAGTTGATCTTCCATTGCTTAAAGAATCAATTGAAAATAGCATAAAAGTGGATAATCCGATACCGGTAGCCGATTATGATGTTATTCCTCTGCTTCGTACTACGGAAAGGATTTTGAAATTGGTTTATCTGGAAGCAAAGGCCCTGAAAAGTGATACAATTGAATCAGAACATCTGTTGCTTGCTATTATTAAGGATGAGTCTGGTTT
>CAZKSK010000541.1:0-1720 GCA_964555225.1 uncultured Bacteroides sp. | reverse complement strand
TACAGATGCCTAGTGGAAAATATATATTTGCTCAACTCATAGAGTTTCTTCCTCAAAAATACTTTCAAAGACTTGTTATGAAATACGAAGGAGATAAATACGTGAAACATTTCACTTGTTGGAATCAGTTGCTTGTCATGATGTTCGGGCAACTCTCTAACCGGGATAGTCTTCGTGATTTGATTAGCATAATATCGGCACACTCCAATAAAACCTATCATCTTGGATTTGGAAAGAATGTAACGCGAAGTAATCTCTCCAAAATGAATGAAAGACGGGAACCGAAAATATTTGAAGACTTTGCTTATCGTATGATAGAGATCGCCCGAATAAAACGGATAACCAAAGACTTTGAAGTTGAAGGGCACGTTTATGCCTTCGATTCTACGACTATTGATTTGTGCCTGAATGTTTTCTGGTGGGCAAAGTTTCGGAGCGCGAAAGCTGGAGTTAAAATGCATACGCTTTTCGATGTTGAAACACAAATCCCCGCATTCATTCATATCACTGAAGCCAAAGTACACGATGTGAATGCCATGGATATAATTCCTTATGAAACAGGTGCATATTATATATTTGACCGTGGATATTTTGATTTGAAAAGACTTTATCATATTGACCAGATTAATGCATACTTTGTCATGCGTGAAAAGAGCAGACTTAATTATGAAGTTGTAAGGGACATTGATACTAAGCACAATCAAGGAGGTATACTTTGTGACCAATTGATAAGACTGACAGGCTACGCTTCTATCAAGAAGTATCCTGACGAGCTGCGTAGAATTGTATTTTATGCCGAAACGCTGAACCGGACCTTTGTCTATCTGACCAATAATATTGAAATATCTGCTGAACAGGTTGCATTGCTTTACAAATACCGTTGGCAGGTGGAACTCTTTTTTAAATGGATCAAGCAGCATCTTAAAATCAAGTCCTTTTGGGGAACAACTGAGAGTGCTGTAAGAATACAAATATTTAGTGCCATTACAGCATATTGCATGGTAGCAATTGTGGAACATGATCTTCAACTCAATAGAAGCAACTACGAAGTGTTGAGAATATTGAGTGCATCGCTTCTGGATAAGACTCCAATTAAGGACCTCTTTACAAAAGAGCCTGTTGATGTGATTAATGATGGACAATTAAGTCTTAATTTTTTTAGTGGACACTAGTGATAGGAATTTATAAATGCAAAATATTATATGCAGATTTATTCATCATCTCAAATCGCGAAATAAAGGCCTCAGATTGCGAATAATATCTGGTTGATAATGTTTTTCTATATGTAAGAAGTGTTTTGAAAAATAATTAGGTTAAATTTGAAGCCTTAATTCCTGATTGAAATGAATAAAAATGTTATTTTATTACTCTTTACGCTTCTTTTTTCATTAGCCACCCGTGCCGAGGTAAAACCAGATTCAACCTCGATTAAAATATTACTTACCGGCGCATCATTTGCTGAAAAGTCAAATTCATGGTTTGAAATGGGATGCGAACAATTAGGAGCTATCCCCTTGAACCGGGCAAAAGGGGGAGAGGCCATAGCCAATACGGCCAACAAAATGCATGAGGGTGTTTTGTATACAAAAGAAGAACTGGAGGAGATAGACGCTTTTGTGATTATGCAGGTGCATAACAGGGATGTGTACGAAGATTCGCAGATAAAGCCGGCCTATACCGATTATCAGATGCCTATCGATCGTTCCAACTATGCGGCAGC
>CAZKSK010000540.1:0-1727 GCA_964555225.1 uncultured Bacteroides sp. | reverse complement strand
GATGTAATTCGTCGCCCACTGCTGTCAATATTGTAGTAAGTACCATCAAAAAGCGTAGAATCCCTTGATACCACTTTCCTAACCAATGCATTAAAAGGAGCATTATAAGTTCGTTTTAAATAAGGATTATAAGAGTACAGCTCCTTTGAAACACCAAACCACATTGTGCTATCGTTATCAATATAAATGGCGTCCATCCATTTTAACGGTATTCGTTTAAAAGGTTTGCTTTCTGAAAGCCATTTCCCATCAACCCCTTTAGTAAAATTTTCTATCCAAGAGGCATTTACGTTATCCTTGTTGTAACACAACGCAGTGTAACCACTATGAGTTTCAGTTATTTTATAAATTCCTGAGGCATTGGCTTGGTTGCCTATTAGCCCTCCTTTTGAAAACTCATTTTTATTATAATCGAAATGATAAACACCCTCTGCCGTTAAAATGAAAAGGCTGTCTTTTTTTGTATAGAAAGTAATAGATTGTAAATTGTTGATATTCTCTATTTTGTTCTTATCAAAAAGGGTAATGTGACTCTCTGGGCTTATTCGATAAATTCCACTAGCAGAACTTGCAAGCCAAACATTTCCTTTTACATCTTCAGTAATTGAACGAATTTCTAATCCTATAGAATCACGAGATATATTATTAATGTCAGCCCATCCGTTTTTACCCCAATCCATATATGCAAGACCTGTAACCATTCCTATATATAATCGATTTGGATTTACGTTAGATTGGTATAACGAAAAACATCTAATTTGAACCGTATTGGTACGATTTATCTTTTTTATAAGTGGATTACTAATATTAAATGCCTTGTTTCCTTTTATTTCAAAAACACCCTCCATATATCCACTCGCAAGAAGCATCGGTTTGCCATTTAGAGGAATAAATTTTAATAACGACCAAACATTACCTGAAATTCCCTCAACTTGTTTAAACCGTGGAACACCTTTTTCATCATAAGTTAAATAATAAACTCCTCTAAAAGTGGCTAAATAAAGTACCCCATTAAAACGAATAATATCCGATATACTTTCTGTAACACCGCTTTCAGCAGCAAACCGTCGTATATTGGAAAGTTCAATTTTGGATATACCTCCATCGTAATGGGTAGTCCATAATGGTGCATCGTTTTGCTGAAAAATGTCAGAAATTTGAGCGGATTGCAATCCTGTTTGTTTGTTAACAATTGTAATAGGTATAAATTCAGGCGTAAACTCTAGCACGCTCATCCATTCTGTTTGTACAGATCCAAGGCCAATATTCCCATTGTTCAATTTAATTGCATTATAAGGAATAACACCTTCTTCAACCATATTCTTTACTAAATGGTTTGGAGTATCCTTTTGTGCAAGAATTCCTTTTCTGCTATTGTATGCGTAAAAACCTTCGTCAGTAAAGATTAAAAGATTCTCTTTATCCAAAGAAACTATCGAGTACACATTCTTATTAACAAATTCTTCTCCACTCTTAATTACTCTAAGTGATTCATCTTTAACATTTAATTGACGTAACCCTTTTAAATAACTATTAATATAAAGTTCACCATTGGCCTCAAGTGTAAGAAAATTTGCATTTTCTGATTGTTTCCCTAACGAAATACATTTTAAACTTTTACCATTATACTCAAAAATATAAGAAACCAAACAAAAATAAACCTTTCCATTTAACCATTGGGTTTTATATATATAGCCTAAGCCCTGACGAAGAGAATCAGGAACTAA
>CAZKSK010000539.1:0-1730 GCA_964555225.1 uncultured Bacteroides sp. | reverse complement strand
CTTATCACGAAGGTGCAAGATTTTTGTTTGTCCATCCTATAAAATAATAAGAACTGTTTTTTACTCTTCACGAGAGACTTACCTCCCAAATAGAAAAATTCTATTTAATAGTTTGAAAGATAAAAAAATACAAGTAAAAAATAAGTATTATTATTTTTAATATTTATATTTGTATTAAATACAAAAAATCAGATTGATTTTTTGTTATCATAAGTAGTTACTATGACAAACGAAGTTGATATAAAAGAAAATGATATTCTCAAGATAGACCGTGAATTATTCAATTTGTTATTATTCGACCATACTACGAGAAATAATATATTTTGGGCTACAGAAAATTATGCTCAGTTAGGTGAAGGATATAAGTCAAATGATGAGATAACTATAGAACGTGTGACGGGGAAATATGGTAATCTTATAAAGCCACGTATCAAGAAAACAAAAACGGAACAAATAATCCGCGTTAGAGATAAAGCAGAGGTTTTTACTCCATCATGGATATGCAATAGTCAAAACAATCTTATTGATGAGGCATGGTTTGGTAAAAAGAATGTCTTTAATACGGAAACCACAGACGAAGACGGTAACCATTCTTGGATAGTGAATGCAGACAAAATAACATTTCCTACCGGAAAAACATGGAAAGACTATGTACGTGATAACCGTTTGGAAATCACTTGTGGTGAAGCTCCTTACATCGTAAGCAGATATGATACGACAACAGGTAAACAAATCTCTGTGGAAAAACGAATCGGACTACTCGACAGAAAATTACGAGTGATCAATGAGAATGTTGATAACACCGGTGAGTGGCTCGACGCCGCACAAGACGCATATAAGAGTACTTATGCTTTTGAATGGCAGGGAGATAACCTTCTTCTGGCAAGGGAAGCGATGCTTTTTACATTTATCGATTATTACAAACATAAATTTGGGAAGAAACCTCTTATTAAATCCATGAAATACATTGCATACATCATATCATGGAATGTATGGCAGATGGATGGGCTGAAAGGTGTAGTGCCGGATAGTTGTAAGAACAATATTGAAGCAACAGAAAATACCCTCTTCGGAGAGGCAAAGGTAATGACATACTGTAAAGGATGTCAGAATGATAATATTCGTGCTCATAATGGAACATATTGTTTGATTAAGGACTGGCGGGCAAAAAGCCCCGAGACAGGAAGTCCTGGCAAGAAGATAAGATATGTCGACTTAATAAAATAAAAAGCCAATGAAATTCACGTCATCCTTAAAATTGAAGTTGATTTATATATTCAGAATCAACGATGATGCACACAAAGGTTGCCTGAAAATAGGCGAAACTACATGCGATGATGAGACTGTATTTGGACTTTCTCCCAATAGCAAACCGCTAAATGCTGCCGCAAAGAAACGTATCAATGAATATACACAGACAGCAGGTATTCAATACGATTTACTTTATACGGAGATGACCATCTATAATAAAGGTGGTTTACGTTCTTTCAATGACAAGGAAGTGCACGAAGTCTTAATCCGTTCAGGCATAAAGAAAAAAATATTTGATAAAGAAAATAAGGCAAACGAGTGGTTTTATACAGACTTGGAAACAGCAAAGAAAGCAATTGCCGCTGTTAAAGAAGGACGCAACTCTCTTAATGCCTCTGAAATATCATATGATAAAGACCCTATCATATTCAGACCGGAACAAAAGGATGCTATCGATAAGACAAAGAAACAATTCAAGA
>CAZKSK010000538.1:0-1732 GCA_964555225.1 uncultured Bacteroides sp. | reverse complement strand
CATGACTTTGGTTTTTAAATAACTATTTCTTTAATTTTATGTCACAAAGAAATTATATTTTCTATTCGAAAACAATAGCAATTTAGCTAAGTATAGTAGCAAAAATTCCCGATTTTGATAAAAAAAGATATTTTCGAGAAGTGTCGTGTTATTCTAATGCTTTTTTAAGTAATGCTTCCATTTCTGATTTGAAGATACCACCTTCATGAACTTTCTTTTTATCGATATAAAAAGTAGGCACGTAATAGTAGTCAAACTGATCGGCTATATCCGGGTAAATAGTTTCTTCTATCGTTTCAATTTCTATTTTCTTAAATTCTGGATTTTCTTGTTTTAATTCATCCATGTATTTAAAAGCTTTTTTGCAGAAAGGGCATCGTTCCTGATAAAACATTTTAATTTTTTTCATATCAATATTTATTAATGGTGATATGACAAAAGTAATGTGTTTTTCTTTAAAACTTGTATGATTTTAAAAAAAATATCGACATAAAAACTTAATTATCACGAATTAATTTATTGCATCGTCCAAATCTAGATATATAAGATCATTATTTGTAGTCAGCATCAGTAATTTATTTCCTACAGCTACCCATTTTTGAAGATTTATTTGAAAATGGGCTATAGGAAGTCCCAATTTATGTACAAACCAGAAGTCATTATTTTTTCTGATGCAGAAATAGTCTTTCAAACGTATCCCGGGTACGTAAATAAGGTCACTTGAGTAATTCGCTTTAATATTTAAGTTTGTGTCAAGTAAATAAGCTTGATGCTGGTCTGAATATACGAGGCAGTTTGTCCCGTCGAATGATATAGGTTTGAATGTTCCTTGTTCAGGATTAAGAATATAAAGAGTATCAGGAAGGAGTCTGATGAGATTCCCATATTTAGTTACATCCCACTCTTTTGTGTTGACAATAGAATCATGAATATTTTGATATGTAAGTCTATTATTGAATAATATGTAAAAAGAATTGTCGGTAATAGCCGCATCTTTAATCTTTTCTTTTTTATTTGAAAATTGATTGAAGGAAATTTCTTTTCCCGTTTTACTATCAAATTCGGCAATGAATGGACGTCCTTTTGAAGTTAGTGAACTACCATTTACTTTTCCATAACCATAATTTAGCATAAATAACCTATTCTTATTTGATATTAAAGAGGAATGTGAAGCCATTTTATCCGGTATTTCATGTTTCCATATAGGATGAAGTAAAGAGTCCAGACACATTATATTTTTTCTATCGGCAATATAAAAACAAGAATCTTTCTCTATGACATTGGAAACCATATCGGTTATAACATTATTTCCACTTATCGGGACATAAGTTCCATAGTATCCTCCCCCACTTACGGCTGCGCCAGCCATAGCACCAGCCATCACAACAATACCTTGAAGTAATAATCCTTTCATGTTGGGACTACCTGGTTGAATCTCATAAGTTAAATTTTCTCCTGTAAGTAAATTCAGGCAATGTATATTATCAGCTATAATCAAGCGTTTGGTCGGTGATAGTTGATAATTATTGTTCCAACCATATTTATGAGAAATTTTTGTTTCCCATAAAAACATTCCTTTATCCAATGTTGTGGCATATAACTTGTTTGAATAAGCATTTTTGTAGCCGACAACAATATTTAAAGAATCATTGATATATACGGGATACATATTATTTTTCCAGATATTTTCACCTGTTTTTATATCATAAAAAATGCTATTAGTTACAGAATA
>CAZKSK010000537.1:0-1745 GCA_964555225.1 uncultured Bacteroides sp. | reverse complement strand
CTAATAATGTTGTTTTTAATAGTACAAACCCGGCTACATTCCAGGATAGTGGAAACTTATTCTTTATTAATAATTTAATTGATTCAGGAAATATTGAGAATAATAATGTCATTTCCGAATGGCCTGATACAAAAAGAGGGCCCTGGAGTTATGGTACAATAGCATTCCTGAATAATACATTTATTCGCCACCCAAAAAAGTCTGCAATTACGCTATCGAGCAATAATCCCAAAAACAAGTATATTGCCGTTAATAACATCATAGACGGAATAATAACAAAGAAAGATATTATAAGGCATCATAACATTTATACAGGTTTATCCTGGATTCAAAAGAAGAAAACATGGCTTCCCGGTGATAAAGAATATGAAATAACAAATCCCGAAACTCTTTTTGCAAATTACACGCAGCAGAACTATAAACTTAAGTACAACAGCCCAGCAGTAAGTTCAGGTGTTGATATAAGTGATATTTTCCCTTCAAAGATATTTCCGGATTTTAATTATCAATCTGATATAGATGGGAAAAACCGAACAGATTGGGATATAGGTGCCTATGCTCATTAATATACCTATGAATCATTTTTGAATTCTATTTAATCAAGAGAGAGACTGCTTATGTTAAGCATAATATATGTTAATTATAAAACTTCAGATGACATTTTAACATCTTTAGCATCAATCGTAAAATATGAAAAAAAAATTAACGAATACGAATTCATAATAGTTGATAATAATTCCGGTGACGATGGACTAGTTGATATAAAAAAAACTTACCCATTCGTTGAAATAATCAACGCACCCAAAAACGGCGGATTCGCGTATGGCAACAACATCGGGATCAAACATTCCAAAGAAGATATTATTCTTCTGCTTAATCCTGACACTTACATTCATGACAATAGTATCGAGTTGATGATGAACCGTTTAAAAGATGATCCGGAAATTGATATTATCGGCCCCAGTTTTTTTTATGCTGATGGCTCCAGCCAGGCTGATATTATTCCAAAATCATACCTGACTTTATGGAAACTTTTTTGTGAACAGTTCTGGCTTCAGAGAATCTTTAAAAAATCTAAACTTTTCAATTCCTATTTAAAAACATATATAGCTCCTGAAAAGGAATGTTTTGTTAAAACAGTATCAGGTGCCGCCTTTATGTTTAAACGCAGTATAATTGAAAAAATCGGATTAATGGATGAAACTTTCTTTTTATATTTTGAAGAAACCGATTATTGCAGGAGAGCTCATAAGAATAAACTGAAAATGCTATATTTCCCAAAAAGTAAAATAACTCATACTATTGGATCATCAACAAAATCTGTTTCGGAAACTAGAGTTCAAAATTATCTGACTTCCTTTAAATATTATTTTAAGAAGAACTATAAACAGATTGGATTATATGTTTCTATGGCTACTCTTTTTTCTGGCTGTTTAATAAGGTTTATTATTTTCAGAATGAAGAATGATAAAAAAAGCGATACTCAGTTACTTTATCTAAAAAATATTCTTACCAATTACCCCTCATAATATTTAATATTAAATAATTGGGCAAAATATAAATTAGATTATAAATATAGGGGGATATCATTAAATTGTCGCGAAGATTATCAAGGAGCATCAAAAATGTGGCATAATTACGGATTTATTACGCAAAAAAGCTTCAGGAGCCGTAGTTATAAAGAGCATTACCTTGGATTTTGGTGGTTTGATTTTAACCGGCCTGATCTATTTAGTAATATTGAA
>CAZKSK010000536.1:0-1746 GCA_964555225.1 uncultured Bacteroides sp. | reverse complement strand
CCTTTGGTTGCTTGTGCTTTATCCCAAGATAAAGACTTTACAGGAATAATAGGGAATCGTTTTAAACCGTCTACGATGGATTTGATATCATTCTCTGAGATATGATCTACCTTCGCATTAATAAGGGACAATGGGTACAATTGCTTTAGTAGAAACAACATTAGACGGTTATTCAACATTCC
Organism: uncultured Bacteroides sp.; assembly: GCA_964555225.1. Classification (GTDB taxonomy): domain Bacteria; phylum Bacteroidota; class Bacteroidia; order Bacteroidales; family Bacteroidaceae; genus Phocaeicola_A. Next base: position 1,564 of record CAZKSK010000536.1, on the reverse strand, counting down.
TGTAAAACAATCGATAATTGAATTCTTGCGACCATTTATCAAACGAGAAGAGATTTCATTCAGAAGTGATTCATGCGCTATTTCCGGGAAAAAATCCAAATAGATTATATACTCATACGAATTTTTTGTCTGATCAAAAAATCTAGATAGTTGAAAAATCGGGATTCCAGAGACCCCGTGTTCAACAAATTGAACTTCTCCAGTATCTTGAGCAACAAGCACATCGGCCTTGAACAAGCTAGCCTTACAATGTGTTCTAACTCCTTTAAGGCTTCTATCAATAGTATCACTCTCGATCGCAACCAAACAAGGCCGCAAGGTATTTATTGAATGCCCAAACATCCTAGCATAACCAAAACCGCTCCCATCGGAGCCTAATTGCGGCGCGGCGCACCCTCCTGTTGAGAGCATTACATTTCTCGTATAGATTGGCTCATGGTTCTCCATGGAAATTATAAACCCGTAAGGGGTTCTTGATATTGATTTTATGTTGCATGAACAATAAACAGGGATATTAACCATTGAAATGTAGCCTCGCAAGACATCGAGTACTACGGAAGCTTGATTACAGTAGGGATATATACGCCCGTCAGCATCTGTTCGGCAAAACAATCCTAATTTGTGGAAGAAATCTAAAGTGACGCTTGGCTGCATTTTCGTGATCATTTTTGCGAGAATTTCAGGAGTTGAACTTGAATATTTTTCTGACGAAATGTTCTCATTTGATAAATTGCAGCGACCATTACCGGTAGCGAGTATTTTTTTACCGATTCTATCCATGCGTTCTAATATGATTATTTTATTTCGTCTTGAAGGAGTTGATTCGTTAAAAAAAGTGATTGCAGCCGATAAACCTGCTGCGCCTCCACCAACGATAACAAAATCAAAAATCATGGACGCTCACCTTTCAACCAACCCAATTTCTATATTATGAATCCCAATCATTTTTTCTAAAAAAGACCGGTATTGCTAAAAAATATATTATGAATGGCAACAGGTTTATAATAGTTGCTGCAAAATACTTTGGGAAATCGAGATTATTCATTGAGAGATATCGAGAAACTGCAACATTCACAGTCGTTAAGCTATTCGAGGCTACAAACAGTAGTGCCATAGTATAGTCTTTAAATAAACTTAATGAGTTATAAAGAACGATAAAACATATTTCAAACGAACAAATCTTTGGAATTTGTGTAAAGAATACCATATATAATGAAGCTCCATCAAGCATATAACTCCAATACAAATCTTGCGAGATTTTTGCCATTGAAATATACATAAAAATGACGGTAGGAGGGAATGACGCTCTTATGTACATAAGTATCAATGCAAGGTAACCTTTTGTAGCTCCGATAAAAGCGAATATCTTGTAAAGAGGTGCTATGAATATTATGTCAGGCAAAAAAAACAAGCTAGTTAAAATGAGTATTGCAGGAATAGCTTTCGATTTGCTTTGTAACGAAAGTGAAAATGCACAGAAAGAACCAATCAGGAGTGAAAAGGAGATGGAAACAGTAACCACTAATAATGTGTTCAACCAATAGTGAAGTCCGTTAAACTGAAA
>CAZKSK010000535.1:0-1755 GCA_964555225.1 uncultured Bacteroides sp. | reverse complement strand
CGATGGATGCGCTGATATCTTATTTACAGAACTCCCACACCTATTTTCTTGAATTCAGACTACCTAATATCCGGGAAAAGCTGGTGGATGCCATCCAGAATTGTCCCAAAGATGTTGCTTTTGTAATTATTCGCTTTTTTGATGAATATGCTGACGAGGTTTACAAACATATGCAATACGAGGAAAAGGTAGTTTTCCCTTATGTAAGGGGTTTATTAAAAGGCGAAAAAGACAGCCGGTATAATATTTCCATTTTCAAGAAAAGGCACGATCAGATCGAGATGAAAATTATAGAACTAAAAAACCTGATTATTAAATATTATCCGGCAGAAGGGGGTAACTTACTTAACAGTGTTTTGTTCGACATATTTTCTTGCGAACAGGATTTAGCTTCACATAGTAAAGTGGAAGACTTTCTGTTTACTCCGGCAATTCTTGAACTGGAAAAAAATCAACGCTAAGCTATGACCATTAATTTGAATATCGTAGTTGCCGATCCATCCGTTATCATACGAAGTGGATTTGATGCAACATTAAAACGGATTCAGGGGTTGCGTTTTCATATAGATGAGGTTTCGGCTATAGATACTTTATATGAATACCTTAAGAAACGTAAACCTGACATTTTAATTATAAATCCAGCATTGTTAGGGTATGCTTCCCTCTCTTTGTTGCGGGAAGAATGTGCCTGTCCCAAACTGAAATGCGTAGCATTACTCTATGCAGTGGCAGAGCGTTCGTTACTGAATCAATACGATGAGTTCATTACTATATATGATTCTGCAGAGGATATTAAAAACAAGCTCGAGAAAATTTCAATCCACGAGGAAGAAGATAAAACGGAAGATGATGACGAGCTGCAAACCTTGAGCAGCCGTGAAAAAGAAATTGTAGTGTGTGTGGTGAAAGGGCTTACCAACCGTGAAATCGCAGAACAGCTTTATTTATCGGCTCACACGGTAATTACTCATAGACGAAATATTGCAAGGAAACTCCAGATTCACAGTGCGAGCGGTCTTACTGTTTACGCAATCGTAAATAAATTGGTCGAACTGGGAGATATAAAAAAATAACCGATCAAGTTCTCAATATGAAGCTCGACCGGTTATTTCTTTAATTTTCAGATTTTCTACTTTTTAGAGAAGAATTCTTTCTCTTTCCATTCCCTCATCAGGTCGGACATAGTTTCTTTCACACTCATTATGCGGCTTGCACGGTAGGCATTAGAGCCGGCAAATGCGTATCCATTGTTGAAGTTTCCTTTAAATGCATTGTAAAGCGCAAGCATGATGCAATAAGGACTTTTGGATATATCACATGTTTTAATGCAGTGAAAAGGACATGATTTGGGTTGTTTGATTCCCTCTTTAACCTGCTGAATGAACGAACTGCCAATTGCTCTTCCGGGCATTCCCACAGGGCTTTTTATTATTTCGATATCCTCCTGTCGCGCTTTGATATACTGCTCTTTGAAGGCAGTAGATGCATCGCACTCATCAGTGGTTACAAAACGGGTTCCTAACTGTACGCCTGATGCTCCAAGTTCCATCATGCGATAAATATCTTCTCCTGTGTAGATTCCTCCTGCTGCTATCACGGGAATTTTTTTGTTGTACTTTTCTTCAAAAAGAGCGACCTCCTGGACTACCTGAGGTAAAATTTCTTCTAAAGAAAAATGTTCATCTTCCAATTGGTTTTCCTTATAACCAAGGTGACCACCGGCTTTTGGACCTTCCACAACCACTGCATCGGGCA
>CAZKSK010000534.1:0-1761 GCA_964555225.1 uncultured Bacteroides sp. | reverse complement strand
AAGCAACCGGTCTGAGTATCGAATCAATGAATACAATAAGGAAGATAACAGGCACAGACCGCTCCGCAATTGAATGGGGTTATCAGTCTGAAAAATATAGAAGGATACTTAATTTACTTCTTTCGTCCAGTAGCTTTATTGCTTTGATAGACTGCCTCGGAGACTTGGACGATCAATGCATGGCATCACGAGGTGTTTGGGATGAGCTAACTGAAAAATATGGAAGTGATTTACTTAACGAGGCCATGGACTGTTATAAGAGTACGACCGACTACCTCAATGATCCAAATGCTGATAAACAAAAAGAAGGATTATACAAAGCTATTTCGGCAATCGATTACGCAATTGATAAGCAGCACGATTTGAGTTATCCTATCAAGGTTGCGCGTTACGATTTGCATAAAACATTTGAATCACTCGTTGATGAAATATACCCGGAAAAATGAAATATCCATTTTCGCACAAAACTCAACTAACATTTGGGAGAGCTATACTATGTACGTACTAGATACAAATGCTTTTTATTATGCAGCGGGTATTTCTGAATTTACATATGACGTTGAAAAATTGAGGAATTTAATAAGGGTTAATGACACATTTATATCTTCAACTTCATTATTTGAGTTCTTTTCAAAATTTCGTGATGATATCTCCACCATAAGGAAGGGCGGACGGTATCTTCAGAAAAACAATATCAAATTATACAGTAATGTGTTTAATCCGCTCCCTAATCACTTTACATATGATCTTGCGAATATTAGCAAAAAACGATTTCAAGGGATTTTGGTAGAAGTTATTGAAAACAAAATAGATGTTGAAAGCCGCTTCACTACCTTGCTTTTCGATGTATGTATGCTATCTGGATATTATTTTTCTGCATTTTCGGATGGTAATGACCCTTGCGAATATTGCCATGCTGCACTTAACAACGTGTCAAGACTCTTTTCATCTGTTGTGTTGGATGTGTTTAAAGAAATATATACTGAGGGCTATAAAACAGATGACTGCGAAAATTATGTGCGTAATTGCTTTTACAACTTGCTTTCATTCACGCTTGAAAAAGGAATTCCCTTTATTGAAAAGGCAAAAGATGTAAAAAGTGATGTTGAGTATGAAAATCCAGATGCATGGTTTACTACTGAGGATTATTCACAAATGGCTCTTGAACTGGCGTCCAAAATCCAAAAGAAATCGAGCACCGGGTTTCTACAACGATTGGCGGTAGTCTATTGGAAAAGCAATAATGATCCACAATTGGAAAAGCATATGGCAAAAATCAAAGCAATATTTGATGCAAAAATAAAGTTCCCGGCATTTCAAGATTATTGTTATGATACATTGACGAATATCCTTACAAACGGAGCTGCACTGCGCAAAAACGACTTGTTGGATGCTATCATTCTATGTAATGTTCAAGACCAGCACATACTCATAACGTACGATAATGGAGTAATACAACGAATGGAGAAGCGAAAAGATCTTTATCCGAGGTATCAAGAAAGCCTAAACACGATAAACTCTCTTAAGCAATAATGTATACTCCTCGCGGTCACAATTGCAGCGAGGAGTTTTACTTTGCTCTTGTTTATACCGTGATCCGCACCCCGCTGAGGAAGCAGACTGTAAGCTTGCCTTGCGGGGTGATTTCTATTTTCTCCAGCACGGCAAGCGAGAAGACATAGTTGATTTCTTTTATTGTTCTGACCTCGTCAAGGAGTCGGATGAGTTCAGTGGCGCGATATCGCAGAAGGATTTCGTCCG
>CAZKSK010000533.1:0-1761 GCA_964555225.1 uncultured Bacteroides sp. | reverse complement strand
CGAATGGATTCTTTCAAACTGAGGAAGATATTCTTGTTGGTATAAATGGAGTTTATGACGGGATGCAGGATGCAGGATGGTATATTAGTACCCTTTGGATGAGTGACATGATGCCTGGAGCACTCGGACATTATTGGTCATACCAGGGATGGAATACATTAAATATCTATGATAGTTGGAATACATATTATGACAATTGGCAAATCTGGCTAAATTCCTATGAAATTATTGGAAGGGCAAATGTAATGTTAGGTGCGTTGAAGGGATCTTCTGTTGATAATAATATAAAAGTTCAATATGAAGCAGAGGCAAGGTTTATTCGGGCATATACTTATTTTGTGCTTGTTAATACTTTTGGGCATGTCCCGGTACCTACAAGCTCTCCCAACAATTTAAGTGAGGTATTGCTTTCAAACACCTCTTCTGAAAGTGATTTTTACAAACAGCTCGACCGCAATAAAATATATGAATTTCTAATTGAAGAATTCCAATTTTGTGAAGAAAACCTATCATCAGAATATGATGGGTTGAATATCGGGAGAGCCACTTCATGGGCAGCTAAAGGGTTGTTGGCCAAAGTTTATCTGGCTATGGCAGGTAAGCAGTACAATTACAATACTGGGGAACTGGAAAATGGAGATGATTCATATTATGGTTTGTGCTTAGAAAAATTGAAGGAGATTATTAATTCAGGGAACTTTTATCTTCAAGAAGAATTTCAGAATGTTTTTGGTGGTTTATACAATAATATATATGATAATAATAATGAGATCTTATTCGCGATTCAATTCGTAAGTACAGCAGAAGGAGGACAAGAAGGTGAAGGAAGCGCTCTTGTTTTGCGCTATGGCATTCGGGGAGCTAATATAACCCCATATGCGATAAAACAGGCGCGTGCTAGCGATGTTTTCATGTATAATTTTATTCAAGCAAATGGAACAGATAATCCACGATATAAAGCTACTTTTATTACAGAATATGCAGATGCTGACGGAGATACAGTTCATTGGGGCGAGTCTGCAACTTTCTTAAAACCTCATGTAAGAAAATTATTGAGTGATTATGACTACCCGAATATTGAATCAACCGGTAGAGAAGATTACGGCGACGATGTTATTGTTTTACGTTATGCGGATATTCTTCTGATGTACTCCGAAGTGTTGAACGAAATGCAAGGACCTTCTTCCACGACACTGTATGGAATTAATCTTGTACGCGAAAGGGCAGGATTATCAGACATTGAGCTATCAGTTACTCAGGATGAATTGCGCGATCTTATTTTTGATGAAAGGAAATGGGAATTGGCATATGAGGGACATTATTATTTCGACTGCCAAAGAACAGGACGCTTGAAAGAAGAAATTATAAAAAACTGGAATAGTGATGAAAGGGAAATTACACAAGATCAAGTAACAAATAAATTTTATTTGATGCCGATCCCCTTTACTGCAATGGAAGAAAACTCAAGCTTGCAACAAAATTACGGATATTAAATTATCATTCTAAGATATAGGGGAATTAGCATTATGGCTACTTTCCCCTATTTACCATAACAAATCCGACTATTACAATATCTGTGCATATTAATATAACCATGCAAAAGAATGACATGAAAGAGATTAAAATATCCACATTAGAATCTGCAAAATATATTTGTTTCATTGCAGTAACATTATTCACTATTTACGGATGCAACACAAAAAAAACGGATGCTTCAAAAGAGGAAAATTTACCCAATGTGATTCTCATTTTAGCAGATGA
>CAZKSK010000532.1:0-1763 GCA_964555225.1 uncultured Bacteroides sp. | reverse complement strand
GCCCCGGGGTGTACAACGAATACCTCGATAAGCTGGAGGCAGCGGCCAACGTAAACATCACCTCCTATAACAACCTGCTGGAAGCCCTTCAGATCCGTCAGGATTTCTTCGAATCGATGGGCTGTTGTGTGTCCGATCACGGACTCGAAACCTTCTGTGCCGAACCCTATACCCAGGCAGAAATAGAAGCTATATTCCTGAAGGTACGCGAAGGGAAAGAACCCACTGCCGCCGAGGCAGCTAAGTTCCGGTCGGCTTTGCTTTTCGAATTCGGACGGATGAATGCATGCAAGGGGTGGGTGCAGCAATTCCATATCGGAGCGATACGCAACAACAACCCCCGCATGTACCGTCAGCTGGGTCCCGATACCGGATTCGATGCCATACACGACGTGCCCGTGGCCGCAGCCATGAACCGTCTGCTGGGTAATTTGGATCTGGAAGGAATGCTTACCAAAACCATTGTGTACAACCTCAATCCCCGCGACAACGAACTGATGGTTACCAACGCCTACAACTTCAACGACGGCACGGTACCCGGCAAAATGCAGTACGGAGCCGCCTGGTGGTTTCTGGATCAGAAAACAGGCATGGAAAATCAGCTCAACGCCCTTTCGGCTCTGGGCCTGCTAAGCCGTTTCGTAGGGATGCTCACCGATTCGCGCAGTTTCCTTTCGTACCCCCGTCACGAATACTTCCGCCGTATCCTGTGCAACCTGTTGGGCTCCGAAATCGAAGCGGGCGAGATACCCGTATCCGAGCTGCCTTTCGTAGAGCAGATGGTAGAAAACATATCCTACTACAATGCTAAAAACTACTTTGGATTCTGATAAAATAAAAGAGAGCCCGACTTACAAGAGCCGGGCTCTTTGCGTGTGTAAATTATATAGTATCAGAAAAGTGATCTAAAAAAAGAAAGCCGGTCTTAGAGAGTAAGACCGGCTTATGTAATTAAAATCCAAACCTTATTCTCTCGAACCAGGGTCAGCGAACACTATTTAGTATAAAAAAAACTTCAATATAAATGCAAGTGGAATGTTAACATTCTGCTTACTTAATATAAAAACAAACTAAGATCCCAAAACGTTTAGTAAAACATTAAAAAATCGTATAAAAAATATTAATAATGTGATAGTAATCAATGGGATATACTATTAATTCATGTATTCTATACAATAATAACTACCTTTCTAATAGATTTGTTCAGAAAGACCTTACTAATGAATCCCACTATTGAAATATCTATATTTTATGCTATATTTTTGATGTTATTATAGATTTATCTATATTTGTAAATCTAATATTGAGCATATGTACAGCGATATTTATGAAAAGTCCGGATTTGAAATAATCCGTGAGCTTGGTAAACGGTACAGTGGCTACCGCAAGCGGATGGGGTACACTCAAAAAGAAGTTGCCGAAAAATCCGGATTGAGTGTCTTCACCATAAGCTCTTTCGAGAATGGCTCCTCCACCGGAATCACCTTCGCCTCTTTCATACGATTGCTACGGGCGATTGACTGTCTGGACGAAATTGAAAAACTATTGCCCGAACTGCCCGAAAGTCCACGGGCCATATTTATGAAACAAACTAAAAATAGTAAGACAGCAAAGACCTCATTGAAGCCGTAACCAATGCCATTGCTAATTTTGAGACTTACCCAAAAGACCTGGCTATTGACAACCACTTAATAGCAACCATGAAAGCCGATTTTGTGAAGATGTAACTGCAATGACCCCTATTGATGGAGGTATAACCTTCG
>CAZKSK010000531.1:0-1767 GCA_964555225.1 uncultured Bacteroides sp. | reverse complement strand
ATGGAGCTGGTATGATCACTTCATCGCCTGCATTGATAAGTGCCATAATCGTATTGCAAACAGATTGTTTAGCACCATTTGAACATAAAATTTGAGATTCGGTAAAATCTAAATTGTTTTCTTTTTTCAGTTTGGAAACAATCGCATTACGAAGAGTTGCATAACCAGGTACAGGTGAATAATAGGAAAAATTATTATCTATAGCTTTTTTTGCTGCCTCTTTAATATGATCTGGAGTGTTGAAATCTGGTTCACCGACACTGAGGTTTATTACATCGACACCTTGAGCCTTTAATTCGTTGCTCTTTTGTGACATCGCAAGAGTCTCTGATGGAGACAATCTGTTTAAACGTTCTGATAGCTGATTCATCCTGTTCTCTATTAATTAGTAGTTCGTTTTGCAAAATAACAGATAATATTTTTAATTTGGAAGTAAAATATCAATTATTTGTTAAAATGCAAAGTATGTCCCATCCTTTCTTTTTTTGTTTTTAAATAGCGTTCATCATAAGGATTAGGCTTAATTTCAATAGGTATATTTTCAGTGATCTCTAATCCATATGCTTCTAACCCGATGCGTTTAACAGGATTGTTGGTCATGAGTTTCATTTTATGTACTCCTAATTCGCGTAAGATTTGTGCACCTACTCCGTAATCTCTTTCATCAGGTGCGAATCCTAAATGGATATTTGCTTCTACAGTATCCATTCCTTCTTCTTGTAATTTATAGGCTTTAATTTTGTTCATTAATCCAATACCCCTTCCTTCTTGGTTTAGATAAACAATAACTCCTTTACCTTCTTTTTCAACCATCTCCATCGCTTTATGGAGTTGTTCTCCACAATCACATCTCATGGAACCGAAAATATCACCTGTAGCACAAGAGGAATGCACACGAACTAGAATGGGTTCATCTTCTTTCCATGAGCCTTTAATTAAAGCAACATGTTCTAAATCATTTGATTTTTGCTTAAATGGGATTAATCGGAAATGTCCATGTGTAGTTGGCAAATCAACCTCTACACCTTTTATGACTAAAGATTCTTGTTTCAATCTGTAGGAAATAAGATCTTGGATAGAGATGAGCTTAAAACCATATTGATCTGCCATAGTGCGAAGTTCCGGTAAGCGCGCCATTGTGCCATCTTCATTCATTACTTCCATAAGAGCGGCCGCAGGATATAAACCCGCTAAACGTGCCATATCTACACATGCTTCCGTATGTCCGGCACGGCGAAGGACTCCTTTTTCCTGAGCGTAAAGAGGATTTACGTGTCCAGGGCGTCCAAATGTAGTTGGAGTTGATTTCGGATCTGCCAAAGCACGAATTGTTGCTGCTCTGTCCGCAGCCGATACTCCGGTAGTACATCCGTCTAATTTATCAACTGTTATAGTAAATGGTGTTCCCAAAGCAGATGTATTGTCATCTACTTGATGGGATAATTCTAATTCTTTGCATCTTGATATAGTGATGGGTGCACAAAGAACACCTCTTGCATGCAAAAGCATAAAGTTAACGTCTTCGGGCGTTATTTTCTCGGCCGCAATAATTAAGTCCCCTTCATTTTCACGATCTTCGTCATCTACCACAATTACAAATTTTCCTTTACGGAAATCTTCTATGGCTTCTTCGATTGTATTAAGCTTAATTTTTTCCATGTTATATATTATTTTCTTGTGTATTCAATAATCCATCTTTGACAATAATGTCTTGTAATGTATGACTAATTTGTATGATATTTTTTAAATCCTTATTCAATCTTAAAC
>CAZKSK010000530.1:0-1768 GCA_964555225.1 uncultured Bacteroides sp. | reverse complement strand
TTGAAGCAAAAAGAAGAACGAAATCGCTTTGCGATAGTTTAAGATAGAACATACTTCCAAGGGATATAAAAAAGCTTTTAAAAAAGTAAAGAGTGTGCTATATGTAGTTGACCCGTTTTCTAAGAAAACACTACAAGGAACACACCCTTTACTATGTTTAATATATTACAGAGATTCATAAATTACCACAAAAAAATTAACCCTCCCAGGGAACCTCCTGTTGTTCTGTTACTTTACCCTAATTTAACATTATACAATTAACAAAGGAGGATTCATTTTTGAAAAATTACATAGATGATATTGATATTTACTTTGAACTAAGTGGAAAGCCAGAATCTTCAAGAGAGTCGTATAAAAGGAGAATAGCCCGGTTTATTAAATTCATTGAAGAAAGCAACAGGACAATAAATGATCTATCAGAATCTGATATTCAGCAGTTTATTCTCCATCTGATAAGAGAAAAGCATGTTGGTTCCGGGACTGTAAATAATTATATAACTGCTGTAAAATTCTTTTATACACATACTCTTGATAAAGAATGGAATAACAGAAAGATCCCAAGGATGAAAAGGGTAAAGAAACTTCCTGTTATACCATTGAGAGAGGATATCCTCAGGCTGATATCTTCAGCATCAAATCTAAAACACAAGTCAATTCTGAGCATTCTCTACGGCAGCGGACTTCGAGTAGGTGAGGCAGCAAAACTAAAGATTAAAGATATTAACAGCAGGAGAATGACTATAAGAGTTGAGTCAGCAAAGCACGGTACATCCAGATATTCTATATTATCAGAGAATACCTTAAATATCTTAAGAGAGTATTTTCGGATCTATTTTCTTCGCAAATACGGAAGTTATTCCATGGAAGACTGGTTATTTCCCGGCCATAAAAGGGAAAACCACATAAACACGAAGTCCATAAAGAATCTTATAATCAAATTAAGGGATAAACTGCATCTTGATCCGGGAATATCTGCCCATACCATGCGGCATGCATTTGCAACCCATTCACTGGAGGATGGTACAGGTATAGCATATATTCAGCAGTTGTTGGGTCATAAGAGTTTGAATACAACTGCTGAATACCTTCATATGACATCAAAGAGCATGATGAATGTTGTCAGTCCCCTGGACAAGGCTTAAAAATGAAAGCTATTCAGAAGATCTTCCATCAGTTTTATGACCGGTATAAACAGGAATATAATGTATCCGGAGAACAGAAAAAGGTTGCGAGCAGTATCTTAAAGTGCAGGACAATAGCCCTGGGTTTTAACTCTTACAGGTGCGATGAATGCGGGCATACAGATATTCATTATAATTCATGCCGTAACAGGCATTGTCCATGCTGTCAGGCAATAGAGAAAGAGATATGGGCTGATAAAAGGCTTGAGAACACAATAGATACTCCATACTTCCATCTTGTATTCACCATACCTGAACAGTTAAGAATGATCGTATATAATAACCGGAGATTATTGTACAGCCTTATGTATGAATCAGTAAGGCATACACTTTTTAAGGCATCATCAAATAAGAAATATCTTGGTGCACAGATAGGATTCTTTTCTATATTGCATACCTGGAGCAATGATCTAAGATTCCATCCCCATATACATTGTGTGGTAATGGCCGGAGGATTAACAAAGACCAATAATTGGCTGCAATCTTCAAAGAAGTTCTTTATTCCGGTCAGAGTATTATCTAAGCTTTTTCAAGGGTTTTTCCTATCAAAGCTTAAGAGCTATTACAATAACGATCAGTTAAGATTA
>CAZKSK010000529.1:0-1770 GCA_964555225.1 uncultured Bacteroides sp. | reverse complement strand
ATGTTAGGTTCCTTACTTAAAACTTTAAAAAACTCTAATGCAAGTTGTTCCCAAGTATATACCTTTTCAGAGGTTAGATGATAACATTCATTATAGGCTTTTTTATTACCTAAGATATCGACGAAAGCTTGTGCAAAATCCTGATTATAGGTCAAAGTCCAAAGGGACTTACCATCATCGGGAAGGATGATTGGTCGATCATCGAGGATTTGTTTTATTAAAGTAAATGGATGATCCCATGGTTGAACTTGAAAGATTATGGAATGATCATTATATGTATGTGATGGTCTAATGATTGTAACATTAAAACCAGGATCATTTATTCCGAGCAGATATTTTTCACATTTGGCTTTATTATCAGAATATTCCCAATAAGGATTTATCAAGGGGATATCTTCTGTAATCGGTAACTTTGGCAGTGGTTTTTGATAAGCAGATGCACTGCTGATGAAAATGTATTGTTTGGTATGATTCTTAAAGAGCAGATAGTCTCTTTTGACGTCTACTTCTGTAAATGCAATCCAGTCAACAATTACATCATAATAGGAATCTTTCAGAATTTTTTTCATTTCCGGAATATCATTTATGTCTGCTTGAATGAATAATGCTCCTTTAGGGAGATTATCGCTATGATTGCCTCGGTTGAGAATATGAAGTTCGTGACCTCTTTTTATTACAGTTTTACTTACTGCCGTGGATATTAGTCCAGTACCACCGATAAATAATATTTTCATACCCAATACCTTGAACCGTCAGGAGTTCTATTCAATAAGTCATAATCTACAAGATACCTTCTAACCATTACATAGTCGGGATATACCGGCTCAAGTAGAGCATTTACTTCCTTTTCCGAATAGTCTTTTTCTTTTTGAAAAATATCAGCAATCCATAGAAGACAGAGATATTTTTGTTTTTGTTTTTTAGGAAAAATCACTAATTGTAAAGACCCATCATTGATAAAGTATTTCTCTAGAACTTGATTTTTCTCATTTTCAGTATATTCAAACATAAACTTGCCTCCTCAGCAAAAAAATTCTTCGATTATCAATACCAGATTTTCTAAATCTTCATCCGTAAAGGCTGTAGTGTCTATTTCCAGTATTTCTTTAAACCTAAAGTCCTGGGCCGAAAGCTGCGATTTTTTAAAGTTGTCATATGAAATCAACCCAGTTGACTTATGAGCACGATGTCTTGTTTCTTGTCTGACAAGATATCGCTCATATAAACTCTCAGGATTTCCGGTTAAAAATATCATTTTAACATTTGCTAAATCTACACTGATATAGTCTAATAACTCTATGATTTCATGTGGTTTAAAATTACTTTCGATAATCAAATCTTTACCAGCTTTTCCACACCTGTCACAAAAGTATTTAATAAGTTGAAAGGTTGCTTGCGATAGCTTTAAATTTTCCTCTCTGGTTTTAAAATCTATCGCGTCGACCAACAATTCTTTGATGTCATCTTTATTAATACAAGGTATATTCAGTCTTTCTGATATTTTCTTGGAAATAGTAGTTTTTAAAGCAGCCAAGTTGCCTGCAATTATCAATAGTTTTTTCATAATCGCCCTCTAAAGTTATCCTAATTTTTCTTGAGATGGTGCATAAACCAATGTGTTTTTTCAACATAGCCTAATTTTTTGGCAATATGTGAAGAGACTAAGTGGGCAGCATCCCAAACTGGATCAAAGCCTCTTTTGATAGCCTCTTCCACAAAGACACTCGCTAGAGTTGTGCCAATGCCCATATTACGATATTTTTGAAATGA
>CAZKSK010000528.1:0-1774 GCA_964555225.1 uncultured Bacteroides sp. | reverse complement strand
AAGTAGACGCACCGAGAAAACGTATTTCCTTATCTATGAAACAAAATCCTGAAAGCACACAATTTATACCACGAATGGGAACTATAATCAGTTCCAATAGTAAGCCGGCCAAGGAAACATAAATGTATGATATTTTGTTTTTATTTTTCATGATGATGTTTTAATATTTGTAATAATTAGTATCCACTAAAAATTAAGAATCGTTCTTTGAAATCATTGAATATCTATTAGTTGCGAGTCTTTTGTGTGCGTGACGATTTGAATTGATAGCTTTACGCAATTATTAAGCGTAAAGTAATGAATCAAGGTAAGTTTGTTTTCGCACAATTAACATAGTTTATAAGAACGAATTATTGTTAATACAGATAACTCAGATCGTCATGCAGTCCATTGCAAGAAAAGAAAGTTAAAAGGCACTGTCCAGAATTTTGTGTAAACGATAATTGAGTCTTCATGAATCACAGTAAAATTCTGTTTTCAAATATACAAATAAACTGATTCAGAACGATGGCCCAGTTTTTTATGGGCATTGTCCATTTCTTTTCTATCTCATTAATTGCAAGATAGACGGATTTTTTCACAGCATCATCATTCGGAAAGGAGAGTTTTGCTTTGGTATATTTCCGAATTTTACTGTTCAGGTTTTCAATCAGGTTGGTCGTATAGATAATCCTGCGGATTTCTATAGGATAGTCAAAGAAGGTGGTAAGATCATCCCAATTGGTACGCCAGCTACGTACGGCATAGCGGTATTTTGAGCCCCATTTTTGTTCAAAGGCATCCAATGCCAGAGCCGCAGAGTCCTTGTTTACAGCACCGTAGATGGTTTTCATGTCTTTGGTGAATTCCTTCAGATCTTTGTATGTGACATATTTACAACTGTTTCGGATCTGATGTACGACACAGATCTGGGTGGCCGCTTGAGGAAAGACACTACGGATGGTATCCGTAAATCCGTTCAGATTGTCCGTACAGGTGATCAGAATATCTTCCACCCCGCGGGCTTTCAGATCGGTAAGTACGCTCATCCAAAAGGCGGAACTTTCGGCTCTGCCTAACCATAGACCAAGAACTTCTTTCTTGCCTGTATTATTAAGGCCTATGCAAATGTAAACGGTTTTGTTGACAACCTTTCCTTCATCTCGGACCTTAAACATTATACCGTCCATCCAAACGATCAGGTATTGTCTCTCAAGTGCCCGGTTTTGCCATTCCTGGGCCGCCTGGGTAACCTTGTTGGTGATGATGGAGATGGAAGAACCCGATAAATTTATTTCATAAATACTGCGCAATTCTTCCTCGATGTCAGAAACACTCATGCCTTTGGCATAAAGTGATATAACCAGCTTTTCTATGGATAACCCCCGGCTTTTATGTTTGGGAATAATGATAGGCTCATAGGCTCCGTTTCTATCCCTGGGAATTTGTATCGTTGATTCACCATGCTCGGTCTGGATGGTCTTTGCATAACTGCCATTCCTGGAATTACCGGTATTATTACCGGCAACATCATGTTTCTCGTAGCCAAGATGCACATCCATCTCGCCTTGCAACATATGCTCCAACACTTGAGAATGAAGATCTTTTAGAAACTTACTAACATCTTCTTCTGTCTTGAATTGACTCAAGAACTCTTTACTGAGCATCTCCGCAGGAACTGCCTGGCGATTTTCTCGTTTTGCCATAACACTATCCATATTATTTATTTTTAAAGGTAATAAAATAACTCGAATCTAAAAACCCGAGTTATAGTTTACACAATTTATTGGATAGT
>CAZKSK010000527.1:0-1776 GCA_964555225.1 uncultured Bacteroides sp. | reverse complement strand
AGTCATTACCTGCTCCTTGCATCTTTGTAAAGTGAATTTTTGTTGCCATTTTGTAGGTTTATACTCTCTTATTGTTGCTTTTTGTTTTAATTTGCTGCAAATATAGCGCAAATTGTTTTATAATAATAAAAAAAATAGCTTTTAATTGATAAATATTTTTCTTCTTCTTACATATTTTATGTTATTCGACATAAATTCTGTCAATTTATAATGATAGTGTATGTAAATACTACAAAATAAAAAGTTGAATAAAAATTATTATATCAATATTCTTCTAAAATCATTTTAAAACTTTCATTTGTTCACTTAAATATTTACTTTCCAAACAAAATGAAAGTTTTCTTTTGGAAAACAAAAACCGTCGGATGAAACATAAGAAATCATCAGGCGGTTTGTGTTGTTATTTATTGTCAATAAAGCGTTGTGAAAGATCATTGTAGGCATCTATTCGTCTATCTCGGAGGAAAGGCCACCATCGACGCACATTTTCACTTCGTTTCATATCAATCCCAATAACTATATTTTCAGGATGGCTATTAGAGGCCTCTGCCAAGATTTCTCCTTGTGGACCTGCTACAAAGCTGTTTCCCCAGAATTGGATTCCTTTTGTTTGTCCCGAAGGATCTCCTTCACGGCCGACCCGGTTCACCGCAATAACAGGAATACCGTTGGCTACGGCATGGCCTCTTTGTGAGAGGATCCAGGCATCCAGTTGTCTTTTTTTTTCATCTTCCGTATCCGAACTTTCCCACCCGATGGCAGTAGGATAAATCAAAATTTCGGCCCCTTGCAATGCCATTAATCTGGCCCCTTCAGGATACCATTGATCCCAGCAAACTTGTACACCGAGTAAACCTACAGAAGTTTGTATCGGTTTGAAACCCAAGTCGCCCGGCGTAAAATAAAATTTTTCGTAATAGTCAGGATCATCCGGAATATGCATTTTCCTATATTTTCCGGCTATACTGCCGTCTTTTTCAAACACTACAGCCGTATTATGATAAAGTCCGGATGCACGTTTCTCAAACAAAGAAGTGACCAGTACAATTTCATGTTTTCTTGCCAGTTTTCCGAAGAATTCGGTTGATGGTCCGGGTATAGGTTCCGCCAAATCGAAATTATCGGTATTCTCAACCTGACAAAAATAAATGCTATTGTGTAATTCTTGCAGAATCACCAATTGGGCTCCTCTACCGGCCACATCGGCTATATTCAGCTCCAGATTATTAAGGTTTTTCTTTATATCCGGAGTATTGGACTGTTGAATTAATCCTACTTTCAATATGTTTTTTTCTTGTTTCATGATTGAATGATTCCTGCGGGATATTGCATTGTCACACAATGTAAGGACCCATGTTGTTTTATCAATGTTCTACAGTCTATACCTATTATTTCTTTATCGGGAAAGGCCGATGCCAAAACTTCTTTTGCCTTTTCGTCATTGTCAGGTTGGTTATATGTAGGGTATAGGACTGCTTCGTTTAATACTAGAAAATTAGCATAGGTAGCAGGTAGTCGTTCTCCTTTTTCATAAATTGCGTCGACCATTGGTAATGGAATAAGGCGGAATGGCTTTTTATTCAATGTTTGAAAAGAATTTAGCTCTTGTTGCATTTTGAATAATTCTTCGTAGTGCTCATCATTTTCATTCTTGCATTGTACATAAACAATTGTATCCTCGGGACACATTCGGGCAAGTGTATCGATATGTCCGTCCGTGTCATCACCGGCCAGATAACCATGTTCCAGCCACAAAATCCGTTCTACTTGAAAGAA
>CAZKSK010000526.1:0-1776 GCA_964555225.1 uncultured Bacteroides sp. | reverse complement strand
GACGGATAAAGAATAAATTGAGTGTTGCAATATCTTCAGAATTAACACGGAATAGAGTAATATAAAGAGGTGATGATTTGAACGAGTTAACTGTAAAATTAAAAGAAGTACTGACGTCAGTTTTACCGATTACATTTATTGTTTTGATACTCCATTTTACCATAAGTCCATTGGAATCGAATATGCTATATGCTTTTCTAATCGGCTCTGCTCTTGTAATTATCGGACTAACGGTGTTCCTGTTTGGAATTGATCAGGGGCTTGAACCGATTGGACATAGTATTGGTAATGCAATTACTCATTCTAATAGCTACGCAGTGATCATTACGGTCAGTTTGATTTTGGGTTTTTTTATTTCCTACGCAGAGCCGGATCTGCACATTCTTGCCAACCAGGTAGACAAAGTGACTTCCGGTCAGTTTGAGAACACCTTGATGGTCATTGTTGTTTCCGTTGGGATTGGAATAATGATGACGCTTGGAATGCTGCGCATCCTAAAGGATGTTCGATTGAAATTTGTGTTTACAGGTGCATATGCTTTAATCTTTATTCTTTCATTATTCTCATCATCTGATTTCCTGGCTATAGCATTTGATGCTTCCGGGGCTACGACGGGTGCAATTACAGTACCTTTTATGCTTGCTTTGGCTGCGGGTGTCTCCTCAATGAAGAAAGATAGTAAGCTGAGTGAAGCCGACAGCTTTGGGTTGATAGGTATTTCTTCGACAGGCGCAATCCTTGGAGTCTTGATTGCAGGCCTTTTTCTTGAAGGTGGTAACCTTAATGGCGCTTTGCCGGAGGCAGAGATAACTAACACTAATCTCTTGGATGCATACGTCTCCAAACTGTTTCACATTGCATGGGAGTCTTTCTTGACGCTGCTCCCGATTATTATCGCATATATAATATTTCAGGTGTTTTTCTTTAAACACAAAAAGAGTAAGGTAATCGATATTGTTAGAGGTATCGTCTTAACTTTTATAGGGCTGGTAGTATTTTTATTAGGTGTTAATGGCGGTTTTATGGAAGTGGGCACACAGCTGGGAATACAGCTTGCTTCGATGGATTCAAGCATTCCGGTTCTCCTTGTAGCGTTGCTACTCGGACTAACCACTGTCTTGGCCGAGCCAGCCGTTCATGTATTAACCCATCAGGTGGAAGATGTCACCGGAGGATCAGTCAAACGCAATTTGGTTCTCATTTTTTTATCTGTTGCAGTTGGTTTATCAATCTTTATGTCTGCCTTGAGGATTCTTATACCTGATATCCAGTTATGGATGTATTTACTGCCAGGGTTTGGTCTCGCTGTGATACTGACCTACTTTATTCCTGACTTGTTTGTGGGTATGGCATTTGATGCAGGCGGCGTTGCTTCAGGACCTATGACAGCCACGTTCTCCCTTGCCTTTGTTCAGGGCATCGCTGCGCAAGTTCCGACAGCTGATGTGGTAACAGATGGGTTTGGTATGATAGCAATCGTTGCAATGATGCCGATTATAGCAATCGAACTACTTGGCGCACTCTATCAAGCGAAATCCCGCAGGGCACCCAAGGCCGCTATTTCAAAAGAGCGATCAATAGGAGGTAATCATGGATAAACAAATGAAGGAACCGTACATTGAACAGCAATTTCAGATCCTGTCACTCATTCTAAGTGAACATCATTGTCAGAAATTTGTTCGTATTTCCAAAGAGAAAGGCATTCGCGACGGGATAATAGTACTTGGTAAAGGTACAGTAAAAAGTGCTACTTTAAATTTATTGGGGATAAAGAGT
>CAZKSK010000525.1:0-1778 GCA_964555225.1 uncultured Bacteroides sp. | reverse complement strand
GGGAAACGGATGATCCCGGGATGGATGATCTGTACAATATAGGAGTTATAGCCGAAGTGGTACGCGTACTGGATATGCCGGATGGAACAACAACAGCCATTTTGCAGGGAAAAAAGCGTTTTGAATTGAAGGAGATTACCCAGACGGAACCCTACCTGAAAGGAAAAGTGGAGCTGCTTGAAGACGTTATGCCCGATAAGAAAGACCGTGAGTTTGAGGCGCTGATATCAACTATAAAGGATCTGACGATCAAGATGTTAAAGTCGGCCGGAGATCCAAGCCGCGACATGATCTTTTCAATCAAAAATAATAACAACGTAATATATCTGATAAACTTCTCGTGTACCAACGTGGTGAGTGGTTCCGAAAAGATGGAGTTGCTACTGATTGGCGATTTGAAGGAAAGGGCCTATCGCTTGCTGTTTATCCTGAATCGCGAGTACCAGCTTCTGGAGCTGAAGAATTCCATCCAGCTGAAAACGCATGAGGATATCAACCAACAGCAAAGAGAGTATTTCCTGCAGCAACAGATCAAGACCATTCAGGAGGAGTTGGGTGGAAACATCAACGAGCAGGAGATAAAAGCGCTGAAGGCCAAAGCAGCCAAGAAGAAATGGTCGGCCGAAGTTGCCGAAACCTTCGAAAAAGAATTAAGAAAGCTGGAGCGGCTACATCCGCAGAGTCCCGACTTCTCTATTCAGACTCAGTATGTGCAAACATTTGTAAATCTTCCGTGGAACGAATACAGCAAAGATAATTTTAATCTGAAGCATGCCGAGAAGGTATTGGACAGAGACCACTACGGACTCGAAAAGGTAAAAGAACGTATCATCGAGCACCTGGCTGTATTGAAACTGAAAGGAGACATGAAGTCGCCCATTATCTGTCTTTACGGTCCTCCGGGGGTGGGAAAAACCTCTTTGGGTAAATCGGTGGCAGAGGCGCTGAACCGTAAATATGTTCGCATGTCGTTGGGCGGTTTGCACGACGAGGCCGAGATTCGCGGTCACCGACGCACCTATATCGGGGCGATGACGGGACGCATTATTCAGAATATCCTCAAAGCAGGTACATCCAATCCGGTGTTTATACTGGATGAGATTGACAAGATTACATCCGACTTTAAGGGAGATCCCTCAGCAGCGCTGCTGGAAGTACTTGATCCGGAGCAGAACAATGCCTTCCACGACAATTACCTGGATGTAGATTACGATTTAAGCAAGGTAATGTTTATAGCTACAGCCAATAACATCAATTCCATCTCGCAGCCGTTGCTGGACCGTATGGAACTGATCGAGGTGAGCGGATACATCATAGAGGAAAAGGTGGAGATTGCCGCCAAGCATTTAGTGCCTAAACAGCTGGAAGCGCATGGTATACCAAAGAAATCGGTTAAGTTCCCCAAGAAAACCCTGCAGGTGATTGTGGAATCGTACACCCGCGAAAGTGGCGTGCGCGAACTGGATAAGATGATTGCCAAGGTATTACGTAAAGTGGCCCGTAAAATTGCCACCAACGAGGTAGTACCCGAATCTATCATGCCGGAAGACCTGCACGAGTATCTGGGTGCAGTTACCTACAATAGCGATAAATACCAGGGCAATGAATATGCCGGTGTGGTGACAGGACTTGCATGGACCTCCGTAGGTGGCGAAATTCTTTTTGTAGAGTCGAGCTTAAGTAAAGGAAAAGGTTCAAAGTTAACGTTGACAGGTAATCTGGGTGATGTAATGAAAGAGTCTGCCATGTTGGCACTGGAATACATCCATGCCCACGCA
>CAZKSK010000524.1:0-1779 GCA_964555225.1 uncultured Bacteroides sp. | reverse complement strand
TAAAAATTAATAATATGGACAGACAAAAATTTGCATTCGATAAAACGAATTTCATTCTCTTGGGAATGGGTATGGCAATAGTCATTATCGGTTTTTTATTGATGTTGGGCCCGGGCTCCACTGTGACTCATTTTGAACCGGATATTTTCAGTGTGCGTAGAATTAAAGTAGCTCCAGCGGTAAGTTTTTTCGGATTTATTTTTATTATATATGCGATTTTACATCGTCCTAAAAATATATCTAAGGAATAATGGATTGGTTTCAAGCTCTGATTCTGGGCATTATACAAGGATTAACGGAATATTTACCTGTAAGTAGCAGCGGACATCTGGCTATAGGTGCGGCTCTTTTCGGCCTGGATAACGGCGAGGATAATCTTGCTTTTACAATAGCAGTACATATTGCTACAGTATTGAGTACACTGGTAATTTTATGGAAAGAAATTTCGTGGATACTCAAAGATTTGTTCAAATTTAAAAACAATGAAGGAACTCGATACGCATTAAATATTTTGGTGTCAATGATTCCGGTGGGTATTGTAGGTGTTTTCTTTAAAGATAAGGTTGAAGATGTGTTTGGCTCTGGATTGCTTATCGTGGGTTGTATGTTATTGCTTACAGCTTTGCTTCTGGCGTTTTCTTATTATATGAAACCTCGTCAGAAAGAGTCGATATCTATAAAAGATGCATTTATTATAGGTATTGCTCAGGCATGTGCCGTAATGCCCGGACTTTCTCGTTCAGGTTCCACTATTGCTACAGGTCTGTTATTAGGCGATAATAAAATGAAGTTGGCACAGTTCTCATTTCTCATGGTCATTCCACCTATATTGGGTGAAGCCGTGCTTGACATTGCAAAGGCTATGAAGGAGGGAACTCAGGCTGTTGCCGGAAATATATCTGTGAGCTCTTTAATTATTGGTTTTTTAGCCGCGTTTATATTTGGGTGTCTGGCATGTAAATGGATGGTTGATATTGTAAAAAAAGGAAAGCTCATCTATTTTGCTGTATATTGTGCTATGGTAGGTGCTGTTACGGTAATTTGTATGATAGCTTAACAAACTATATTGAATGATGGATTTTATTGAGGGTGAAGTTTTATTTTTTGACAAGCCATATCATTGGACATCCTTTGCTTTGGTTAACAAAATACGTTATTTGTTGTGTCGGAAAGTTGGAGTAAAGAAACTTAAAGTAGGCCATGCAGGGACTTTGGATCCTTTGGCAACCGGAGTGATGATTGTATGTACGGGTAAAGCAACTAAACGAATAGAGGAGTTTCAATATGGAACAAAGGAATATTTGGCAACTATAAAGTTGGGAGCTACAACTCCTTCTTTCGATTTGGAAAAGGAAATAGATGCCGTTTATCCTATAGAACATATAACGAAGGATTTGGTAGAAAAAACTTTACAACAGTTTGTAGGAAGTATAGAACAAATACCACCGGCCTTTTCTGCTTGTAAGGTGGATGGAAAAAGAGCTTATCATTTGGCCAGAGGCGGTCAGGAAGTTGAGTTAAAACCTAAAACCCTGGTCATTGATGAAATTGAATTATTGGATTGTACTCTTCCTGAAATTAAGATAAGAGTAGTTTGCAGTAAAGGTACTTATATCCGGGCATTAGCTCGTGATATTGGAGAAGCCCTTCATAGTGGGGCACATTTGACAGGACTTTGCCGTACAAGGGTGGGGGATGTCACATTAAAAAATTGTCTGGAAGTCGATGCTTTTTCAGACTGGTTAGAAAAACAAGAAGTAAATGCAATAAAGGAGTAAA
>CAZKSK010000523.1:0-1781 GCA_964555225.1 uncultured Bacteroides sp. | reverse complement strand
CCTTTTTCTAAAGAGGATTGGAATATGATATTTCTCGTATCAGCGGATATTGTTCAAGAAAAGGATAAACGCATAGCAGAACTTGAGCGAATGCTTGAAGAAACAAAAAGTAAAAAAAGAATAGACGGTGATTATTATGAGGATGAAGAAAGTTACGGCAATGTTTCCGACCGGGATAATCTTGACAAAGAATCTCGTATAGAGATGAATTTGGGAGCACGTAATGCTGCAAAAGATTACCTTGATTCATTAGAGGATTATGATTGCTCAGGATGGGATCCTAATTTGGGGAATGGTTTGGTTAAAGGTATTATTAAATTTAAAGGGAAATTAATAACCGTAGTCGTAACCAGTTCTATAGGACGAAAGCTATACCTTCATCCTAGATTATTCTCAGAATTAATGATAGATCCAGATAATTTGCTACTCAATTATGGCTATGATAGAAGGATACATCGTATAAGTTTTAATGATACTTTTAAAGACAATAAGGATGTCAACCTTATATTTGACACGGATATCATAACTCCTAAAGAATTTGCATATCTAGCTAATAGATATATGTACTCAAAAAAGACATGCTTCGTTATAGAAAATATAACATATTCTATTTCAGACCAAATAAATGGTTTTGGACTTGACGAAAAGATGTCAGTTTCTGATGTTTATACAAATATTGATACAGATGAATTGTTTGACTTTTAGAATAAAAATATAATGTATTATACAAGAGAGCAACATAAGAGATTTCTTGATAAAGAACTTGTAGCAATAAGTGAAGAATATCTAAAGAAACTCAATTCTAAAGCAATTGCATTATTAACAGATAATGAAGTGTATGTTACACAGTTTGTAAAGCTTGATTTACAAATGGCTGATTCCAATAATGCAGACCGTAACGTATTGGGATCTGGGCAACTTATACTTCGTTTTAAGAAGGATAAAGGAATTCCACGCAAGAATGAATATTTTACTGCAGTCGTATTAGAAAAAGAAATGAGTATTCCAAGGTATTGGGGAGAAATCAGTTGGGGTAACTTGCGTCGTCACCAAGTCGAATTTTCGGAAGTACATTGTGTCTGGCAGGGTAAAACGGATGACAATGGTTTCCTACTGTGTGGTTTTACTGGATTGTCAATAGATATGGCTAAATTCCTAGAAAACAAAGAAGGATGTGTAATTGTCCTTGGCCCTCAAGAGCCACCAATGGATTATTATCAGAACCTTATTGATATCGTTAACAACAACGACACAAATATGGTAGCCAAGGACATTTTGGATTTTGATAAGAAGTTTATTGTATGGAATCCTATTCATATTAATTCAAATAAAGAACAAGTTGAAGAGATAGTCAAGACGTTAGAATCCACTTCTCAACTGATATTTCAGGGCCCTCCAGGTACTGGGAAAACTTATCTTATGGCTGAACTTGTTGCACATTTGCTGAGCCAAAATAGTAGTGTGCTTGTTACTGCCATGACTAACAGAGCACTGATAGAACTTGCAGAAAAGGACAGCCTAAAAAAATACCTCTCCGATAAGCGGGTAATGAAAACTAATGTATCTTCTGATGAACTTATTACTTGCAAAAATCTTTGTCCTATTGATAGTAAAAAAATAACATGTATTTCTGGCAATCTTACACTCTCAACATTCTATAATACAAGCGGTTGGGCTAAACAAAGTTATTATGAACAACCGTTTGACTATGTAATTATGGATGAAGCAAGTCAGGCTTTGTTTGGAATGATAGCTGCATGTAAAAATCTTGGAAGAAAGGT
>CAZKSK010000522.1:0-1783 GCA_964555225.1 uncultured Bacteroides sp. | reverse complement strand
AGTCAGGTTGAAGCAGTTGTTAGCAGAAATTCTATATATTGCACACTAATGCCCAATTTTGGAAAAATATTTTAAATCCACCATCATTCCATAATCTTATTAAATATTCGGAATTATAATATCTATTTCCTACATAATCCTCTTTATCTATTATTGTCATCCTCTGATTATCTATTCTTTTGTTTTGCAAAGAATCATAAATCATAAAACCTTTTTCATCATATCCAAGAACAGTAAAATAATGCTTTATATGGTTTATTTCAATAAGTAATATAATTGGTTTTCCTTCATCTATTATATTCTTTAACCAACTTATTTTTTCATCTTCTTTATAATTCCATAAAACATATTCTTTTGTTTCGACATTGTATTCTTCAAGCAAATCTCCGATTCCAAGTGGAAAAGTCAAATTTTTGTAAATACGCCATTTCATTTCTTGAGCTAATATTTCAGGATCAACTGTTTCTTGTTTCAGAATATTGATAACAGCCATCACTGAATATGGCCCACAATTATTTAGTGTTTGACGGTAAAATATATTTCTATCTATTTTTAATGAGTTGGTGGTAATAGTATTTGTTTTAAATTTAATGCCTAAACTTGGGAAAGTCCGACCAAATAGTAGCAATCCTAAAATACAAAGAAATAGAATTGATAGTACTAAAAATGCTGCTTTTGATTTTGGCTTCACTGATTTTCCTTGCGCGCGCAGCGTCCTGCTAACATTTGCTTAACCGGCAAGCCCGTTCCGCGAAGCGGATTGGCGCGGTTTGTGCATGAACGAGCGCAGCGAGATGCACAAACCGTGACAAAGGGCGCCGTCCGGTTGAAGCAGTTGTTAGGTGCTTACTCTTTATATTTGTTACTCTTACCAAGATTACATTCTTCACACAAGACTTGTAAATTTTCGAATACTGTCTTTCCACCTTTAGAAAATGGCAATATATGATCAACATGAAGTCTACATTTTTGATCAATGGCCGGGCTATTTCCACAGCGTACACATTTAAAGTTAGCAACACTTAAAACTTTATATCGTAATCCAAGAGAAATACCTCTATTTTCTTCTGGCTTTCTTGTTACTTGTTTTGTTTTTTTATTAGGAAACTCAGTTTCTGTATTTTTTTCATCAACTTCAGATTGGCTATCATTATTCACAAATTCTATAAATGTTTCTAATGCCTTACGCCAAGTACCAAAACGATTCAAATAGGCATTTCTACTAATTTCAGAAGGACTGGCATTCATTTCGTTTGAAGTTGGCTGCCTGCCGTGAAACGACCAAACAGATAGTATATTTTCTAAATATTTACGGTCATCAATTCTTTCACGATAATACTCAGATGTTTTTAATCCTGCAACCTCTAAACCTTTTTTTAAAGAACCAAATCTATTTACAATTATTGAATCTGCAATAAGTTCAGAATTTTCCCTGATGTCATTCCGAGTAATTGTATTCTTGCCAATCAATTTTGCTATTCTCTTTATTTCATCTATTATTTCCTCATTGGACAAATAACGATTATCATAGCGTTTTAATTTATTGGTTAGAGTTGGACCTTGGTATTTATCGCCGATTCCAGCCTTTTTTAATAATTCTTGCCAATTGCCAAATTTCCTAATCAATGTTCCGGAGGTTACTCTAGCAACTTTATCAAAGTCTGATCTTGAAAGGTATGCTTTTCCAATAGTCGAATTCGCTGCAAGAATCTCTTTTAAGGCTTCAGCTTCTGTTTCAATAACTACTGGCAGCTTTATTTTGTATTCCATACTAATTCCTTTA
>CAZKSK010000521.1:0-1784 GCA_964555225.1 uncultured Bacteroides sp. | reverse complement strand
CCAGATAAAAAATATGCAGAGATGATGCCGGGAGATCGAATTTGTGTCTATGGAAATAGAATAAGCAGAGAAAGAATAACTGATATTGATTATTATAAATGGCGTGAAGGATTAATATGTTTCAATAGTGAATCTATTCATGATATTTTTAATAAGATTAGTTTGTATTATGATGTGAAAATTATTTGCAATAATAAACATCTTCTTAATTCTCATTATACTGGAAAGTTTAGAGTGCGTGATGGCATAGATCATATAATGAAAGTTATTCAATTAGATACTAATTTTAAATATAACCTTAATAAAGACAGAAATACAATAACAGTAAAATGATAAACCCTTTGTTAAACCTTAAAAATTTAATGCCAATGAAGAAAGAATAGAAATTATAAAATAAAAAAGTTGGAAGATGCGGCAACATCTCCCAACCTACTAAGGTCTTGATTAGACCTAACCAGTTAATATTAAAGAACTAATCAAAACATTACAAAGTTATGAAAAATATTTTATGCAGAGAATATCCTGCATCATTAAATCATGAATTTAAATATTTTTTTCGAGTCATGAGAATCTTGTGTATATTAATGACATTTTGTCTTTCGACATTTGCTGTAGAAATTCATTCTCAGAATACTTATCTAACGTTAAAAGGTAATTCCATGACGGTTCGTCAGCTTGTAAAGCAAATTGAAAAACAATCAAATTTTCTTTTTGTTCTGAACAGTGATAAAATTAATTTGAATGAAAATATTAGAGTTTCTAAAAATTCTAGTTCTATTAAAGAAATTCTTGATGAAGCTTTTGCAGGGAAAGGAATCGCCTATAGAGTTGAAGGAGATAACATTATTTTAATAAAAGAAACATATAATCAGCAGCCTCATTCTACAGAAAGAAAAATTTCAGGTAAAGTAGTAGATGTGACAGGTGAAGCCATTATTGGAGCTAGTGTATTGGTAAAAGGAACGACCAATGGTACAATAACAGATGTTGATGGAAATTTTACTTTGCAAGCAAACAATAGTGATATTATTGAAGTTTCTTATATCGGTTATCAAAAACAAAGTATTTCGATCGGGAACAAGAGTGTATTAAATTTTTCCTTAAAGGAAGATACTAAAACGTTAGATGAAGTTGTAGTTATAGGTTATGGAACAGCTCGTAAAAGTGATTTAACCGGAGCTTTGACGCAAGTAACTGATAAATCTTTTGCAGAACAAAATGTAACCCGAGTCGATCAGGCTTTACAAGGTCGAGCTTCTGGTGTTCAAGTTTCTAACACCGTAGGTGCTCCAGGTGGTGATGTGCGTATTAGAATACGTGGAGCTAATAGTGTATTAGGAGATAATAGTCCATTATTTGTTATTGATGGATTTGTAGGAGCCGATTATAATCTTCTTAATCCAAATGATATAAAATCAATGGAGATCTTAAAAGATGCTTCATCTACTGCTATTTATGGTTCGAGAGGAGCTAATGGAGTCGTTTTAATAACCACGAAGAGTGGTAGTAAAGATGGAAATATTAAGTTGAGTTATTCCGGTAATGTTTCGGTTTCATCATTGATTAAAAAATATGATATGTTGAATGCTGGTGATTTTGCTACGTTAGTAAATCAACATGACGATGCGATGGGCGTTTCGAAACATACGTTTACAGATGAACAGATTCAAGATTATTATAAGAATGGTGGCTTTGACTATATGGATGCAGTATTTAGGAATGCAGTATCTACGGAACATCAAATAAGTGTAAATGGTGGAAATGAGAAAACACAATTTCGTATT
>CAZKSK010000520.1:0-1790 GCA_964555225.1 uncultured Bacteroides sp. | reverse complement strand
AGCTTCGTAAGCTATTGCATTTTAATTTATATGCTGGATTATGAAAAAAATTATCTTTTTTCACCTCTATAACGATATCAGTGGAAGTCCCCAGGTTCTATCCTCTGTAATTCGGGGAATTAAATCAAAGGGGTTTGATGTTGAGTTATATACTTCCCATACGGATGGGTTTCTGTCTGGTATTAAAGGTGTAAAATACCATACATTTTCTTATAAATGGACGACTAATCGCTTCCTGACTTTTTTACGTCTCATATATGCTCAACTTTATATGTTTATTGCCGCCTGCCGTTATAACCGCGACGAGGTTGTTTTTTATATTAACACAATTTGTCCGTTTGCTCCTGCTTTAGCCGGTCGTCTTAAAAATATACCGGTTGTTTATCATGTTCACGAAGTGTATGATAAACCGAACCTATTGCATAAAATCTATTTTTGGATGTGGAAACGACTTTCTTCCTATACATTTTTTGTGTCGAAATATGTTCAAAATCAGTATGACAGAGAATCTTTACAAGCTAAAGTGATTTATAATGCCTTATCTAAAGATTTTTTGGATAAGATGATTCCTAAAAAAGAGGCGACTGAGAAAAGGAATATACTTATGATCTCGTCTTTAAAGGAGTACAAAGGATTAAAACAGCTGGTTAAATTGGCCGAAATAATGCCTGAATACAGGTTTCGCCTTATTGTGAATAGCGACAGCCGATCTATTGAATCTTTTTTTGAGACTATTCCCGGCAACCTCATCATTTTGCCGGCACAGAAGAATGTTCATCGTTATCTGAGTGAAGCCGACGTGTTACTTAATCTTACTATTCCATCGTTGTGTATTGAAACCTTTGGATTAACAATCCTGGAGGCTATGGCATATGGAATTCCTGTAATTTGTCCTCCGGTAGGCGGACCGTTGGAATTAGTTGACAACGGACAGAATGGATTTCAAATAGATTCACGCAACTTAGACGAAATGAGTAATAAAATACGTTATATAACTAACTCGAATGATTACAATAGGTTTTCTAATAATGCCAAGAGAAAATCGGAATGTTTTAATGAGGAGGCGATGATTACTTTAATAGAAGAACAATTAAAAAAACTAAGCTGACATATGAAGATAGCCATTTTAGGAACCAGGGGCATCCCGAATAACTATGGGGGATTTGAGCAGTTTGCCGAATATTTGTCGGTTGGATTGGTTGAAAAAGGACACGAAGTTACTGTGTATAATCCTCATTTTCATCGGTGTCCTGAAAAAATGTTTCATGGTGTAGCTGTCAGATATATATATAATCCCGAATTGTGGATGGGTGCTTCAGCACATTTTATCTATGATTTTCTTTGTCTTAAGGATGCTTTGAAAGAAGGTTTCGATGTTATTCTTGAGTGTGGATATCATAGTAATGCACCATCTTATTATTTAATGAGAGGAAGAGTAAAGCCGTTGCTGGTAACCAATATGGATGGTCTGGAGTGGATGCGCAGTAAATGGAACCGCCCTACCAGGTGGTTGATCAGGCAATTGGAAAAATTAGCCGTCAATAAATCGCACCTTCTTGTTTCCGACAACAAAGGAATCCAAAATTATTACAAGAATATTTTTAACAAGGAGTCGGCTTTTATTCCTTATGGGGCTGAACCTGTATTAAACTTCGATAAATCTCATCTTCAGCCATTTTCGTTGAAAGAACAAGCCTATTATTTGCTTATTGCCCGCTTGGAGCCTGAAAACAATATCGAAACAATTTTAGATGGCTATTTAATTTCTAAACAAACTGATATTCCATTTA
>CAZKSK010000519.1:0-1796 GCA_964555225.1 uncultured Bacteroides sp. | reverse complement strand
TAATGCTTCTCCGTTAATCTCGATAATTGAACGATTCATCACTCCGTTTTCATCATCAAATATCCGTAAGTTGACGATCTTCTTTACGAGCCACTCGATGTCTGCTTCACTGTCTTTGTCTTCAATTCCCAAAAAGATTAATAACCCTTTTCCAATAGCAGATTTTATTTCGCCGTCGATAGTCACCGAGGCTGATTGTACCCGCTGAATCACAGTTCTCATGTTGTCTTTTAATTTCTTTCTTTGCTACCTAAACCCTCTGTCAGAATTCTTGCTTTAGCGCTTCCTATCAGCTTTTCAAGCTCTCCCAGAGAGGCTTCACGTATCCGTTTTACACTTTTATATTGCTTCAAAAGTAATACTTTTGTCTTATCCCCGATTCCTTTTATAGCATCTAATTCGGAGACCGTTTGTTTTTTGCTGCGAAGCGACCGGTGGAATGTTATACCGAAACGGTGTGCCTCGTCTCTTAATTGCTGGATAACCTTCAGCGTTTCCGAATTCTTATCCAGAACCAACGGAATTGAATCGCCGGGAAAGAATATCTCTTCCAATCGTTTGGCTAGTCCCACAATGGTGATTTTTCCGAGAAGGTTCAGGCTTCGAAGCACTTCAGTAGCTGCATTTAACTGACCTTTACCCCCATCAATGATGATTAGCTGAGGCAGAGGCTCGTTTTCTTCTACAAGACGCGTGTATCTGCGTGTAACAACTTCAATCATGGATGCAAAGTCATCAGGCCCTTCCACAGTCTTGATATGAAAATGGCGGTAATCCTTCTTAGATGGTTTTGCCTTCTTAAATACTACACAAGCTGCAACAGGATTTGTCCCTTGTATATTGGAGTTATCGAAGCATTCAATATGCATGGGTAATTCATGCATATGAAGATCTTTCTGAATGGTACTCAATATACGTGTGGTACGTTGTTCCGGGTTCAGTTTTTCGGCTTGTTTCAGACGATCTACCTTAAACTGACGAACGTTTTGTAAGGAAAGATCCAGCAGCTTTCTCTTATCGCCCTTTTGAGGTATTGTAAACGTATATTGTTCCATCAGCTCTGTGTCCGGGAGGAAAGGGACTATAATCTCCCTGGCAGAACTTTTAAACCGCATACGCATTTCGATGATACCAAGTCCCAGAAGTTCTTCTTTCGATTCATCCAAACGCTTTTTATATTCGAATGTATAGGCCTGCACAATAGCTCCATTACCTATATGAAGATAGTTGATAAACGCAGAACGTTCGTTTTCATCGAAGGAAAAAACATCAATATTATGTAAAGAAGGGGTAACAACAGTCGATTTGGATCGATAATTCTCAATGGCGAGGTAGCGCTCCTTCATCTTTTGTGCCTCTTCAAATTTTAATTCGGAGGCCAGTTGTTGCATTTCATCGTACAGTATTTTACTTACTGTAGCGATATTTCCCTTCAGAATTTCTTTAATTTCTGCAATGTTTCTGTTATAGTTTTCGGTGGATTGGAGTCCTTCGCAAGGTCCCAGACAACGTTTGATATGATACTCCAAACATATTTTGTATCTACCCTGTGCGATGGATTCGGGTGTTAAAGGGTATTTGCAGGTGCGTATGGGATACAATTCCTTAAGAAGTTGAAGCATTACCTTGGCTGTAAAAACAGAAGGGTAAGGTCCAAAGTATATGGATCCGTCGCGCACAATGTTTCTTGTTTGGAACACGCGAGGGAAATACTCGTTCTTTATTACGATGGAAGGGTAGGTTTTGTCGTCTTTAAGCAGAACATTGTATCTAGGTCTGAATTGCTTTATAAGATT
>CAZKSK010000518.1:0-1806 GCA_964555225.1 uncultured Bacteroides sp. | reverse complement strand
GATTCATACAAGCCTGCTGAACTAAGAATAAAAGTTAAAGTCGAAAAAGACATTCCATCAGGAAAAATACTTCTCCAGAATGCCCGAATTATAACCATGAAGGGTAATGAAGTAATTGAACGTGGTGATATTCTAATTGAAAATGCGCGAATCAAACAGTTCGGTGCTGCAGGATCAATCTCTGCCGATGCCTCCGTGAAGAAACTCGACATGAGTGGCAAAACAATTACACCGGGTTTTGTCGACACCCACTCGCACATGTGGCCTAACTGGGGAATTCACAAATCACAAGTATGGATGTACGCAGCTAATCTGGCATATGGTGTCACTACTACGCGCGATCCGCAAACCGCAACAACAGATGTGCTCACCTACAGCGATCTGGTCGAAACCGGTGACATTATCGGACCAAGAATTTACTCAACAGGGCCTGGAGTCGGCTACTGGATGTATAATCTGAAAAGCTATGAGCAGACCAAGGACATTCTGAAGCAATACTCAGAATACTTCAACACAAAAACCATTAAGATGTATCTGACAGGGAACCGTCAGCATAGACAATGGATTATCAAAGCTGCGAGAGAGCAAGAGCTAATGCCAACCACCGAGGGAGGGTTGGATTTTAAACTGAACATGACCAACCTCATTGATGGGTATTCTGGACATGAGCACTCTATCCCTATTTATCCACTTTATAAAGACTTAATTACTGGAGTAGCTAGTGCAAAGATGACTTACACACCTACGCTGCTTGTTGCATACGGTGGCCCATGGTCTGAGAACTATTATTATGCCACCGAAAATGTAAATGGCGATCCCAAGCTCAATCATTTTACCGCTAAAAGTGAATTGGATCAAAAATCAAGGAGGCGACCAGGATGGTTTATGGAGGAAGAACACGTGTTTAAAGATCACGCTAAATTTGTAAATGACCTGGTCACAGCCGGAGGTCTTGCAGGCGTGGGGTCTCACGGTCAACTTCAAGGACTGGGGTATCACTGGGAGTTATGGAATATTGCATCAGGAGGTATGAGTAATCATAATGCATTGCGCATAGCAACCATACTTGGCGCAACAGCTATTGGGCTTGACAAAGATTTAGGCAGCATCGAAGCAGATAAACTTGCTGATTTGGTCATTCTGGATAAAAACCCGCTCGACAACATTCGCAACTCAAATACGGTTTATCAAGTCATGAAAAATGGACGGTTGTATGATGGCAATACTTTGGACGAAGTATATCCAAAACCCCGTAAGGCACCATCGTTTGGAAACGAGCAGTCAGTGCCGGGTAATCTTCCGGGTATTAAAAAATAGTTCTAAAGCATCTGCCGGCTATTGCTGGCAGATGCCTTTCACTCCATTCTTGTAATTTTTTCGCAGACCACTTTTGTTTTAGCTATTTTCAATTATTACATGTTTGCAAAAAAGTCATTCCCTTTGTCGTCTACAATAATAAACGCAGGGAAGTTTTCAACTTTTATCTTTCTTACTGCTTCCATTCCAAGTTCTTCAAAATCTACAATTTCAACAGATTTTATGCTGTCTTTTGCAAGGATAGCTGCCGGTCCGCCGATTGAACCAAGATAGAATCCGCCATGCTTTTTACAGGCATCGGTAACAACCTGCGATCTGTTTCCTTTTGCCAGCATAATCATGGATCCGCCCAATGACTGAAACTCATCTATATACGGATCCATACGTGCCGCAGTTGTAGGACCAAAACTTCCCGAAGCCATTCCCTTAGGTGTTTTAGCCGGACCTGCATAGTAAACAGGATGGTTTTTAAAATATTCCGGCATAGGC
>CAZKSK010000517.1:0-1806 GCA_964555225.1 uncultured Bacteroides sp. | reverse complement strand
CTGCCGAGTTTTCTGGTTCCGGGCATTGTTTCCACACTCCTTAAATCAAGCCGCTAAACGGCATTATTCATCGTCGTTTTTGAGCGAAAGACCCAGCGAGGCCAGTTTTCCGATAACCTCGTCCAAGGATTTCCGACCGAGGTTACGGACCTTGATCATCTCTTCTTCGCTCTTGTTGATCAGGTCTTCGACAGTATTCAGACCCGCGCGTTTGAGGCAGTTAAACGACCGAACCGACAGTTCAAGATCGTCGATTGCCATCTCCAGCACCTTTTCCTTGCTCTTTTCGTTGCGTTCGACCAGAATGTCACTGTCGACCGCACCCTCTGAGAGCGAGATGAAAAGAACCAGCAGTTCGCCCAAGATTTTCGCACCCAAAGACACGGAGTCACGGGCGGAAATGGTGCCGTCCGTCCACACTTCGAGCGTGAGTTTGTCGTAGTCTGTCACGTTGCCCACACGGGTATTTTCAACCGTGTAGTTAACTTTGGTGACAGGCGTATAAATAGAGTCGACGGGAATAACGCCGATCACGGAAGAGTTGTCCCGATTCTTTTCGGCCGAGACATAACCCCTGCCCTTGTCCAGAACGATTTCCATGTTCAGCTTTGCACCCGCGCTCAATGAAGCAATGTGCATTGACGGGTTGAGAATTTCGACTTCCGCGTCAGCTTTGATGCTGCCTGCGGTGACTTCACATTCGTCCTGCGCTTCGATGTAGACCGTCTTGGGCCCATCCGAGAATAGCTTGACCGTGAGACCCTTAATGTTCAGGATGATCTCGGTCACGTCTTCCTTGACGCCGGGAATGGTGGAAAATTCATGCTGTACGCCGTCTATTTTTACCGACGTCACCGCCACACCGGGCAATGACGAGAGTAAAACTCTACGCAAACTGTTCCCAAGAGTCGTGCCGTAGCCGCGCTCAAGCGGCTCGACGACAAATTTGCCGTAGGAACCGTCTGCCTTCATTTCGCTGACTTCTATTTTGGGCTTTTGAATCTCCAACAATTAAAACCCTCCTTTTTCCAGTAAACACGCGATTTTAACAAATCGCGGAACAAACGATATTTCCTCTGTAACCGCACCCAAGCGGATCATGATACGGAAATACCGGATTATTTCGAATACAACTCGACGATCAGACGCTCCTCGACCTGCAGGTCGATCTCATCACGTGTGGGCAATGCCGCAACGTTTGCGGTCATGTTCGCCTTGTCAGCGGACAGCCACGCCGGAATGGGTTTCGCATTGCTTTCGAACTGATCCTTGAATGTCTCGACGGAACGGCTGGATTCTTTCATCGCAACCACATCGCCGGCTTTGCAAAGATAGGAGGGAATGTTGACGATCGAACCGTTAACGGTAAAATGACGGTGCAGAACCATTTGTCTGGCCTCTTTGCGCGAAGACGCAAAACCAAGACGATAGACAATGTTATCGAGGCGGCTCTCCAAAATACGGAGCAGGTTTTCACCCGAGACGCCCGGCTGCTTGATCGCCATGTCGAAATATTTGCGGAATTGGCTCTCCAAAACGCCGTAGTAACGCTTTGCCTTCTGCTTTGCGCGCAGCTGGATGCCATATTCACTGGTCTTTTTTCTGCCCTGTCCATGCTGACCGGGGACTCCGGGTCTACGGGACACAGCGCATTTGTCGGTGTAGCAGCGATCGCCTTTCAAAAAGAGCTTTTGCCCTTCTCTGCGGCACAGGCGGCACACCGAATCGGTATATCTTGCCATTTACTCAACCCTCCATTATACGCGTCTTCTTTTCGGCGGACGGCAGCCGTTGTGCGGAATGGGT
>CAZKSK010000516.1:0-1809 GCA_964555225.1 uncultured Bacteroides sp. | reverse complement strand
AAAATATGAGTATATATTCGTTTGTATGGATCCAATGCATTTTTATCTAATGAATTTGTAACTTTTTTAAAGAAATCATTTTCATCCGGATTAGAAATCATATACTCGATTACTTGTCTTATAAGGTCTGTATTGTCTGAGAGAGTAATAATATCAAACATATCTTTTCTAGCTTCAATAAACTTTTTTCCTGCATTTATAATGTCTTTTTTAAGTAAATAAATGAATCCTACGTAAAACAGTATTTTTTCTTTGTCGTCAGGATCAATTTCAATAATTTTATTGTAGTTTTTAAGTGCTTCTTTATATTTTCTTTGAGCACCATAAAGATGCCATCTATTATAGTAAACTTCTTTGTTGTTCGGATCAAGTTTAATGACTTTATTATAGTCTTGAAGAGCTTCTTTATATTTGCCTAGAATGCTATAAAGCATCCCTCTGTTATAATAAACTTTTTTGCAGTTTGGATCAATTTTAATGACTCCACTGTACTCTTGAAGAGCCTTCTCATATTTTCCCAAAATGATATAAAGATTCCCTCTTTTATAGTAAGCTTCCTTATAGTTCGGATCGATCTCAATGGCCCGACTGAAGTCCTGAAGAGCCTCTTCGCTTTTTTCAAGATAACCGTAAATATTCCCTCTGCCCAAATAAGCCTCTTTATCATTCGAATTTTGATCAATCCTTTCTGACAATTTACTTATTTGCTCCTCTAATGTTTTTTCGTCTTTCATGATTTTTGTGATTTACAGGCAAATATATAAAAAATAATATTACATCATATGATTTTCTAAATCATCCCCAACCGCCAAAAAAGTTATGCCCAGCCGCGACGGAACGGATAGGCATCCGTCTTGCCTCGGCTGGGCATAGCTTATACGCTGAAAATCAGAGTCTTTTTTATTCAATATCTTTCCCAAAAAGAGCAAAATCACCTCTTATGGGGTCATCGGGAAACACTTGTTTCATGACTTCCGTAATCTCCAGAGCCATCTTCAAGTCATTGGATTTTCTTTGGGTAATGCCCAGTTGACGGGCAATTTCGCCCACATGGGTATCGAGAGGAATGATGAGTTCACGGGAATCGCAATGTATCCATAAACCGAAATCTACCGGACTTCCCTGACGGACCATCCAGCGAAGAAACATGTTGATCCTTTTGCATGCCGACGACTCGCTGCCGAAATGACTGCATCCCTTGAAATAACTACAAAGAGAAAGCACCATCGGACTTTGTCCGTTCTTCGGTAAAGCCGTGTTACGTGTTTCTAGAACCATCGTTTCCATATCCTGATAATCGGAATAAAGAGAATGGAGCAACCGGCAGATGTGATAGAAATCATGCCATTTCAACCAACGATAGAGTGTGGTGCGATTGTTCTCATATTGTTGCCAATCACAACTCCGGATATATAAGAGGGGAGAGCCTGAGGTTTGAAAGAACTTATCCGTCATCTCACAAATGCCGCGAATTTGTTTTCTGCTGCCGAAAGAAAACCACGCAGTAATGAAAGCACTAATTTCAATGTCTTGTTTCTCTTTCCAACGGTGGGGAAAAGAAATTGGGTCGTCCGGTATGAATGTTTCCGTTTCATACCGATCAGCCCAATCTATAAGTTGTTTCTTTAAATCAATATTCATCCCCACTTAAAAATCTACACCGATATTTGCATAGAAACATCCCGTGTGGGAGGTATCGAAATAATCGTGACAGATATTGGCCAATCCGATGTCATAGCCTAAATCGAAATAAATATTTTGAATAGATAATCCGCATCCCAGACGAACGCCACCGTCGAAATGACGGAA
>CAZKSK010000515.1:0-1811 GCA_964555225.1 uncultured Bacteroides sp. | reverse complement strand
AAAAACTAGACAATGATGTTGAAAAAATGATTAAAGAAGGAGTAGCAACTAAAGCAGACGGGTTATCAGTAAAAGTTAAGGTCAATGAGGCCCATATGACACTTACTCAAGTGGAAGACGGATTAAGTTTAAGTCGGATGCTACTTTGTCAATTATGCGGCATGGATATTACTTCAGATATTTGTTGTGCCGACGAAGAGAAAGAAGAAATTCCTGTTGTGGAATCCCAGCCAACAGCGGATATAGAGACAGCGTGGAACAATCGTCCGGAAATTGAAAGCCTACAATGGGCGACTAACATTTATAAGGAAAAAGTAAATGTAACTCGCGCTGATTTTCTACCTCAAATAGTTTTTATGGGTAATTACATTATATCTAATCCTTCGCTGTATAATGGATTCGAAAAAAAATTTAAAGGCATGTGGAATATAGGAATAGCAGTTACTGTTCCTATTTACCATTGGGGAGAAGGCACATATAAGGTTCGTGCAGCTAAAGCTGATGCAAGAAGTCTCCAATACCAATTGGATGATGCAAAGGAAAAAATAGAACTGCAAGTAAACCAAAGTACATTTAAGGTCAATGAAGCTAATAAAAGATTGGCAATGGCCTTGAAAGATCGTGAAAAAGCTGACGAAAATCTACGTTATGCCAATTTAGGATTCAAAGAAGGTGTTATTCCGACTAGTAATGTACTTGAGGCTCAGACTGCATGGTTAAAGGCTCAGTCAGCAAAAATTGACGCTCAAATTGACGTACAAATGGCAGACGCTTATCTGAAAAAATCCTTGGGTATTATTCATTAAAAAATTAAAAAACAACGATATGTCAGAAAGATCACAGAAAAGCAACATGTTGCTTGCATTATTCACCTTATTGGGTGTAGTTGCCGGAGTCTGTATCATTGGCTTCTTAGTCTTGGGTCATGAGCCTGAAATAATTCAAGGAGAAGCTGATGTTGATGAATACAGAGTATCTAGTAAGGTGCCGGGACGTATTCTACATTTCATGGTACAAGAAGGAGATAAAGTTAAGATGGGAGATACTTTAGTTATTCTTGAAGCACCTGATGTAAAAGCAAAGTTAGATCAAGCACAAGCTGCAGAAAATGCGGCTCAAGCGATTAGCAACAAAGCCGAAAAAGGTACACGTGCCGAAATGGTTCAAAGTGCTTATGATATGTGGCAAAAAGCTTTAGCAGGATTACAAATAGCTGAAAAATCCTATGTACGTGTCAATAATCTTTGTGAAGAAGGTGTCATGAGTATGCAAAAAAGAGATGAGGCAAAAGCTAATTATGATGCAATGGCAGCAACAGCTAAAGCTGCAAAATCCCAATATGATATGGCAGTTAACGGGGCCCAACGAGAAGATAAGGAAGCAGCAGCAGCTCAAGTAATGAGAGCAAAAGGTGCTGTAGAAGAGGTTAACTCGTATCTGAAAGAAACTATCTTGACAGCTCAAGCAGATGGTGAAGTAACTGAGATATTTCCAAAACTAGGAGAACTGGTTGGAACGGGTGCCCCTATTATGAATATTGCTATTATGGATAATATGTGGGTTACTTTTAATGTTCGTGAAGACCTATTAAAAGGAATTACAGTAGGAAGTAAAATAACAGGAAATATTCCTGCATTAGGAAAAGATATAAATCTAAGAGTAGTCCGGATGAAAGATCTGGGAACGTATGCAGCTTGGAAAGCAACAAAAACAACAGGGCAATACGATTTAAAGACTTTTGAAGTTAAAGCAGTTCCAGAACATAAAGTATCAGGGCTTCGGGCCGGTATGACCGTTAATACAAAGAAATA
>CAZKSK010000514.1:0-1817 GCA_964555225.1 uncultured Bacteroides sp. | reverse complement strand
AAAGCATCCATTCACAAAACTTCCCGCAAATTGATGCAAGAAAATATGAAAGCGATTCCATCCGGATTTTGCCTAAAAGGCCTTGGCTTGCAGCGTCCGAGGCCTTTGGCGTTAATATGTTGATATGGGGGATCGACCGTTATGTGGCAAAAGCCGATTTTGCATATATCAATTTCAATACTATAAAAGATAACTTCAGGAAGGGGCCTGTGTGGGATACGGATATGTTTTCAACCAATCTGGTTGCACATCCTTATCACGGATCTCTTTACTTTAATGCTGCCCGAAGCAACGGATTAAATTTCTGGCAGTCGGTACCCTATAACGCAGCCGGAAGTTTTATGTGGGAGTTCTTTATGGAGAACGAATATCCGTCTATAAATGACTTGATGTCTACCACCTTCGGAGGTGCGGTTTTGGGAGAAATTACCTTTCGGCTTTCGGATTTATTTATAGATGACCGTAACACTGGGTCCGAACGTATTGGGCGCGAGATTCTAACAGGGATTATTTCACCCATTAGGGGAATTAACCGTCTTATTACAGGTGATTCATGGAGATACAGGGCATCCAAAGGACGGTCGTTCCGATCGGTTCCGGTTACATTCGAGCTAAATATGGGACCTCGTTTCCTTGCCGAGCAGGAAGCATCCAGCAAAGGAACGGTTGGGATGCATCTTGGTATGCGTTTGGATTACGGCGATCCGTTTAATGACGATTTCTATTCTCCTTATGAATGGTTTCAATTAAGAGCCGGATTAGATTTCATATCAGACCAACCCATGATTAATCAGGTGAATGCCATAGGTGCCTTATGGGGAAAAACAATCTGGACCAAGGGAAACAGAGGACTTACCACCGGAATATTTCAGCATTTCGACTATTACGATTCGCAGTTGCCGGATGGAAGTTCGAGGGAAGTGGTTCCTTATCGTATTTCGGAGGCAGTTGCTTTCGGAGGGGGACTTCTATTTAAGCAATCGGCCGACGAAAATGATAAAGTTGACTCCTATGCAGAGCTTTATCTCAATGGTATTGCTTTAGGAGCCAGTGTGTCTGATTATATGAAGGTTGATGACCGAGATTATAATATGGGAAGCGGTTACAGCTTTAAGTTCTCGGCAGGGGTTATCTATTAGAAGCAATGGTCTTTTTTGCTAAACCTGGAAAATTATCATATTTATACCTGGAAAGGATATGATACGGATGTAGACTGGTCGACTGTGGATCCGGAAACATTAAACGTGCAAGACGATAAAAGCGATGCACGTTTAACGGTATTTAGTTCTAAACTTATTTACTACTCAAAGAAAAAATGGAACCTGAGTATCACCAATCGTTACTTTTCACGAAAAACGGATTACAGATATTATCAGGATGTTACTTATTCTACATACGATGTAATGTTGAGTCTGGGTATGCGAATTTAGTTTTTTCGTTCAAGTTCCTGCAGGTTTTCAAGTTTCTTCCGCTGTAAGAACTCGTAAATACCCTCCAGATGTTCGGTAACTTTTTTGTTGCCGAACTCGTACACCTTGGTTACAAGTCCATCCAGGAAGTCACGGTCGTGCGATACAACAATCAAAGTCCCGTCGAAATCCTTCAGCGCACTTTTCAGGATATCTTTCGTCTTCATATCCAGGTGATTGGTGGGCTCATCCAGAATAAGCAGATTCACCGGCTCCAACAGTAGCTTTATCATGGCCAGACGGGTTCGTTCTCCTCCTGAGAGTACTTTGACTTTCTTGGTGGAACTTTCTCCACCAAACATGAACGCACCTAGCAGATCCCGGATTTTGTTACGTATATCACCTATA
>CAZKSK010000513.1:0-1819 GCA_964555225.1 uncultured Bacteroides sp. | reverse complement strand
ATTGTACAGCAGTTTCTTTACATTTTCCTTAAACGCGTTAGGATTTGCCTTTATATTATCAACAGTATACATAAATACAAAAAGCATTTTTATGTGTATCTTTTGCCACGCGTTATTAAATTCTGTTTCCGGAGTTCTTATCGTTAAAGAGACCTTTTTCTCATCGTCATTAACCTTACTAATCGGAATTATCGTGTTTTTCGGTTTTGCACTTTACCAAAAGAAAATCACACAAAAAAAGAGCTGAAAGAGCGACACTTGCCCGCAACCTGAAGTTTTGGCCGAAACGGGTATGCGCTTCAAAAGCGATTCCGGCCGACATGTGCTGCGCACGATGCACGTCGAAACCGTCTCGGTGATGGGGAGAGAAGATAAGTGAGTGCGTGAAAATGGATTAATAAAAAGGATTCACAATGGTTGGGTTTGAAAATACGCAGTCATACAGGAGGATTTAATTATGGATTATAAATATGGATATGGTGATTTAGAAGATCAACTACTCACAGTATTCCTTTCTCGTACACCGGACTTTGCTGTGGCTGAGGATCTTATTGCTAAAGGTGCGGATGTTAATGCTGAAAGTAAAAATCCGGATGAAAATATGTTATCTGAAATAATATTCGGATGTTGCTGGCCTCCGGAATCTTTGAACGAAAACGAAGAGCGAACTGACTTCGAAGAAGAGTGCAATTTTAAACCGATTAACGGACAGACAATGGTCAAGATTATCCGTTTCTTCCTTGACCACGGCTTTGATGTAAGTAAGGCAGAGGGATGGTTCGGCGCACAGTGTTTGGCAGCGATCGTTCATTCGTCATTTGATGCGTATATGATTGAAGCAACAAAGGTACTATTTGATGCCGGGGCAAAAAACATTAAGACAAGCTCTGAGGTTGGTGAGATTCCAAAAGACTTAGTTGGATCCGAAGGAAGTTTTCAGGATACTTTCTGCCGAAATCATCACCTCGGTAATATCTATGAGGCAATCTATCAGATTTATCTCGCCGTTGAAGAAAAGCGGCCGTATAACGGCATTGAAAGTTATGAGGCTTCCTGCGGAAAACGTATCCTAAGGGTATTTGCAGAAAAGCCGGAAAGCGGAGATGTGTTCTTTGATATAAATTTGACAACATCTCAGCATAAAAATTGCTACCGTCAAGCGCTTTATTTCGTGTTTGACGGTGGTATATTGGTTACTACACGGTTTGCAGATTTTTGGGTGGATTCTATGCTTCCAAATATAGCACTAATAAATGTATCTGAAAGATTTCCTGGTATTGTCGGAAGTACTATCAAAAGGTTTACTTTTGGTCATAATGAAATTTTTAAAGGAATAAGGAATTACGGACAACCGATAACCAACATAGAGATGGATAGCGGTGTGAAAGTTCGGTTCAGTACCAATTATGGAGAGGCAGATGATGAGAATCGAGTTGCTTATTATTGCTTAATGAAAGACAAAGCTTAAAAATTTTCAGATAGTACTTTAAATCAAACCGTGTGGGTTCTTCAAAAAGTAAAGTCTTTTAGGATATGAGAATGGTGAATTTGATGAAAGCACCGTTCAAAGAAAAACGGTCTCTATATTTTGGTTACAGGCTTTTTCGATAGACTGGATTTCGCTTAAACCGTCGATTACTTATAGGTGTAATTTTATGCGATTTGACGCAGTCGCTGTGGTGCGGTACAATAAAAAAGAACTTCGCCATAATGAATTTTGAGGTAACATATGAACGCGCGTAAAAAACTGTTTCGCCATAAAATGGTATATGATATGCCCGGCACCGATTCGCTATTTCTTGAAGCGGTCAGGGAAAAC
>CAZKSK010000512.1:0-1820 GCA_964555225.1 uncultured Bacteroides sp. | reverse complement strand
CAATGGATTTCAATGCATCAAGTGAACATCCATGCGAACTAATCCAGTTTGAAAATTGCCATGGATATCCTTTGGGTGGTGAATTTATTCGAATTGATTATTGCTATGACATTCCGCGAATTTTACATTGCCACGTCAATCCGGCTGTTCAACGACAGTTAGGCGGTCAGTATCCCCGGGATATGGTTGATGCAGTTGTTGGTAAACAAAAATATTCGTATGCCATCAATCACACCGATAATGCCCAAATTATGGATGTTTTCACTTTTGGAAATTATGGAGGTATCTGGCTTGGAGCAGCTACTTATGGTCAACTAACCAATTTCAATCTTGATTGTGTAACCGTTGGAATTCATAAATCGGGTGATAATGCAAAAAACCGAAACTGGATGATCGCACAGGGCTCTATCATTGCCAATACCGGGCCTGCATTGGAAGACGTGCATCCGATTATCGTTGAAGGGGAAGGACATACGGCACTGTCTAATGTAGAAGCATTTTCAGGTGGAAATGCGGCTCTAAGCAATTTTGGTCATTCATGGGACTTTATGACCGTTCGCG
This sequence comes from uncultured Bacteroides sp., assembly GCA_964555225.1. Lineage (GTDB taxonomy): Bacteria > Bacteroidota > Bacteroidia > Bacteroidales > Bacteroidaceae > Phocaeicola_A. Next base: position 1,259 of record CAZKSK010000512.1, on the reverse strand, counting down.
GAAATGAAAAGTGCACAATAAGTATGTTTGGCTGCCGTATGAGAGACTATACAGCAGATGAACCAATTTCAGTACTAAATTCAAATGCTCTAATCCAGGCAGAAGGGTGCATCGATAAAAATGAAAATCCTTTCAAATTACATCCAGAGAAATAGTTTTTTTATAGATACTTCTCAAAAAATTCGTCCATTTTCTTTTGCATATAAACGTTAGGACGAACAGCTATGTCCATGGCATGCGGCCAGAGTGGCAATCGATGGTAAATATTGGGGACTCCTAACCTGTCTAATCTTGCATGCAACGTATCCGACTGGCTCGGAGGAAGCAGGTTGTCCGAAGTTCCTTGTAAAATAAGCGTTGGAGGCAAATTTTTGTTTAAGTATTTTGCCGGCGATGCTTCCCAGTACAGTTCCGGCTTTTCGCTGTAAGGATGGCCTATAAAATCATTCACCATAAACTGTGTTTGAGCGTAGGGAGTCGTCATGTCCACCGGTCCGTAAATATCAACAACCGCTTTCACTTTATGCTTCTGCGGTTTTTCCCAGCCGTACCCTGCCAGCATCGACAGATGTGCCCCGGCAGAACCCCCAATCAAAGCTACTCTTGAAGTATCATAACCATAAGTTTCTCCATGCTGAAAAAGAAAATCAATGCCATCCATCACATCTTCGATAGCTGCAGGATAGATACTATCTTTCTTCAACCGATAAGAAATAGTTGCAGTAACATAACCTTTTTCTGCATAATCCAACAAATAAACCAGGTAATCCTGGCGTTTTCCGCTCCGCCATCCTCCACCGTGAATAAAAACCAGCAATGGTGCTTTTTCCTGTAATTCCTTCTTTTTATAAACATCAATTTGTAACGATTTTCCGTTTACATTTTTGTACTCAACATCTTTAAAACCCTGAATATTGGAAGGCACATCTGGCTCTCTGGCAATGAGCTTTTCAAGGCCTGCACCGATCGCAAGATAATCCAACGCCTCAAAATGATATCCAATTGGAGCTTTATTGGGAAATAAAAATCCGATAACACGAGGTGTTAGCATCAGAACAACAAAAAGAATTAATACGATTAGAAGTCCTTTTAAAACCCGTTTCACGATTTTCTTTGCCATAATTTTATTTTTTCATTCAAACTGCCAACCTATTATAAACTACCTCTCATTCAATACCGTAAGCATTTCTTTTAAGTTACTATGCAACAGAGAAGCAGTTTCCTTACCCAGCGAATTCTCTTCACCATAAGGCGAATTA
>CAZKSK010000511.1:0-1824 GCA_964555225.1 uncultured Bacteroides sp. | reverse complement strand
CTAAGACATAGATAAAGAGTATTGTACTTTGAACAGATACAATTTACCAAAACAATATGATTCCTAAAGATGTGGGGTACATCTTTGGTCCATAATTATTTTTGAATAATGGGGTTATTGAACATCTACCATATAAAGCGATGTCTCCGTAGCCGACAGAGGCAATGGCATTGATTCCAATCGAATTTATATTTAGATTCTTTTCAATTGTATGTGAATCTCCATTAATTTTTCCCTTTGAACGTACGCTGTACCGCATTTCCGGCTCTATGCCCAAAGAGATGGCTCCATTCTGTTTATAGGAATGCCACCAGGAGAAGCGCGTTTGATATTCTATTTTGATAGGAATACGAAAGAAATTGTATCTTAGTCGGGAATCAGAATATTTGTTGTCGTCTGTTCCGGCAATAATTTCGGTTTTTCCGTTATTTTTTACAAACGCATAATTTCCATCAAGACGGAAAGAACGATAGCCCCAGTCAATGTTGAAAGTCATACCCCAATGACCGTCATAGGTAATAGGCATGCATGAAGATATGATACTGAAACCGATCTCCCAGGAATAAGCATCTTGTAAGTTAGTGGCATCATTTCCACTTAAAAAGTTATCTTTCAATCCTGTATATCCCAAGAATAGTCCTCCGTGTGATTTGAATAAAGATCTTCTGTTTTTATTTCTGGAAAAGGGAGTGGAGAACTCAAATCTCCGCTCTGTGGTTTGTTCATCATTATAGGTGGCTTCGTAAATCATATCATCTGTAATGGTGTCTCCTTTTGCATCCTGTCCATAAACTTTTACGTTTAGTTTTTTATTAGCTTCATGAATTTCATATTTTCTCCCTTTTATAAAAACAATGGTATCAGATGGCAGATTGTTGCCTGTCTGTTGAGCTATTCCAAATAAAGGGAATAATAAAAATGAACAGATAAGTAAATTTTTTTTCATTGTATTTTAATTTATTATTTATTTTTTGTTGAATAACATAGTAACCAGTTCCGTAGAATCCAGACTACCCTCTATATAGATAAGTGTCGCTTTTTGCTTTTGATTAATTTTGAAAAGGATGAATCGGTTCGTACCTTTTTGTATTTGTGATAGTTGGAAATAACCGGATTGTAGTTTTCCGTCCAACATTGTCTCTTTAATTTTTTTTGCTCGTTTTTTATCTTGATCGATGCAATTCGTTACCCAGTCTAATCCTTTGTTTCCTTTCGTAGAAGGATGGAATGACAGACTTATATAAAGAGTCATATTATAAGAACTAAGAACATCCGATGATAGTTGGACCATTGTTGATCCATGCTTTTTTCCATAGTATTGGAAGACATCGGAAATGCGTAATCCTTCTTGAGCAGACAAGTTAACCGTAAAGAACAACATTATCAACATTATCAAATATTTTATTTCTTTTTTCATTCGAAACCCTCCTTCATATCTTCTGGAATTAAATCATTTGTCACGTCGTCTTTTGAAAAACTTACTTCATCAAAAGCTTTTTGAGCTTGTTGTTGTGCGAGACGGACGTTTGTGTATTTTTCTCCGTTTATGATTACATAATTGTTATTAGAATGATTAAAACTACTGTAAGCCGTAAATCCAAGTATAAGAAGAAGAGTAGCGGCAATCGCTCCCCATGTATAACGTAAAAATAGGTTATGGTTTATACTTGTTCTTTTTGTTATGGAAACCTCTTTTGCTTGTTCATCCATATATTCAAAAATAGGCTTATACACTTTTAAATCCTCCGGAATATTACAGCTGGTGAAATAATTGCGAAGCAATTGTTCTTCTGATGTTTCATATTTATCATAAAGCCTTCGCAG